>NZ_QUDY01000004.1:51520-290778 GCF_003477745.1 Clostridium sp. AF35-15
CCGTGTTCTGCCATCGGCTTGCGGATATAAGAAATCCGGTTATCTGTTTGACGTCCCATGCAGACACCTCCCAATTGCACGTGTAATCCACTGGCAGAGGTAGCCAGCAATTCCACCTAACGTATTTAAAAACATATCATCCACATCAAAACTTCCCACCTTGAATACGAGCTGAATCGTCTCGATGCTCAAAGTCAGAAGGAAGCTCAGAATCAACATCAGGTACCATTTTCCAAATCTCGGACTGATGATCGGCAGGAAAAATCCAAACGGCATGAAGCACACCACGTTGCCAGCCGTATTTAACAGGAACGCTTCCGTTCCCACTATATCACGATAAATATAAAACCGTTTGATTTCCTTAAATAAAACGAGATTATAGGCATACTCCACATGCGGCGCGCGCCCGAATCCGTCCGAAAAAAACATAAAATATATAAGAAGCACCAGGTATGCGACAAAGAATATCCAGCACACCTTCTGATGCGTTTTTGTCCGTTTCCACATAATTCCCCACATAAACTGCCAGAAATGAGAAAAACCGTACACCGTCCCCGGTCATACGGTTTTTCTCTTTCGACTGGGCATATCTGCCCTGTTTCAAATCCAATTTTTAGAATGTAATATCTGATTTGCGTTTCAGTAAAAACGCACCGCTGACGATCGCCATCACACCGGCTGCCAGCCCTACCGTGATGATCACGCTTCCAATCACGATATTAATCACACCGGTTCCCTGCATCGTTTTGTAGATCTTTTCCATATCGATCCGCTCCTTCTTACACTCCGTCGCATGGCATTTCCCATTTCAAGCATGCCGCTCCGTGAACCAAATCTCTATTTTGCACCGTACTGCTCATAGTATGCGTCGATCGCTGCTTTCAGTGTATCATCGATCACGACCTTGCCCTGGCACTCCTTGTTGTACAGGCACTCTACGACATCTGACATCGATACGATCGCTGCGGTCGGGAAGCCGTACAGTTCCTTGATCTCATCCAGCGCACACTTTTCTCCCTTGCCGCGCTCCATACGGTTTAAAGATACCATCAGGCCTTTGATCTCCACATCTGCCTGGGATTTGAGGATCGGGAAGGTCTCCTCGATGGATTTACCGGAAGTGGTTACATCCTCGATGATAACGACGCGGTCGCCGTCCTTTAACTTGCTTCCCAGAAGGATGCCGGTATCGCCGTGATCCTTGACCTCTTTCCGGTTGGAGCAGTAACGTACTTCTTTGCCGTACAGCTCACTGATCGCCATCGAGGTGGCAACTGCCAGCGGGATTCCCTTGTAAGCCGGTCCAAACAGGACATCGAAATCCAGACCATAGTTGTCATGAATCGCCTTTGCGTAATACTCGCCCAGACGGCGCAGCTGCGTACCGGTTACATATGCACCCGCGTTCATGAAGAACGGAGATTTACGTCCGCTCTTTAAGGTAAATTCGCCAAACTTGAGCACTTCGCTCTCTACCATGAAATTGATAAATTCCTGCTTATACTGTTCCATCATACTCTCCTATCTTACCGAACCGCACCAATCAGTTCATGTATATCTTCAATGCCATATTTTTCCATGTAGGCGTCGATGCCCTTCACGATCTCCTCCGTCGCATACGGATTATGGAAATTCGCCGTACCGACTGCCACCGCGCTTGCGCCTGCCAGAATAAATTCGATCGCATCGTCCGCATTCATGATACCGCCCATGCCGATGATCGGAAGCTTGACCGCCTGCGCCACCTGATAAACCATGCGGACTGCCACTGGTTTCACTGCCGGGCCGGACAGACCGCCGGTACGGTTGGCTACCGCAAAGGTTCTCCGGTTAATATCGATCTTCATGCCAGTCAGTGTGTTGATCAGGGACAGCACATCCGCACCGCCTGCCTCGGCTGCCTTCGCCATCTCCGTGATGTCGGTAACATTCGGGCTGAGCTTCATGATAATCGGCTGTTTCGCATGGCGTTTTACCTCGCGGGTGATCGCCTCCACTGCTTTCGGATCCTGTCCAAATGCGATGCCGCCCTCCTTGACGTTCGGGCAGGAAATGTTGATCTCCAGCATATCGACCGGCTGGCTCGCCAGTTTTTCCACTACATCGACGTAATCTTCCGTCGTTTTTCCACATACATTGACGATAATCTTCGTATCATACTGACGTAAAAACGGGATATCCCTCGATGCAAATAAATCATACCCCGGATTCTGTAAGCCGATCGCGTTGATCATGCCGCCGTACACCTCCGCAATACGCGGGGTCGGATTGCCTGGCCACGGCACATTTGCCACACCCTTGGTCACAACCGCGCCGAGCTTGTTCAGATCGACCATCTCGCCGTACTCTGCCCCTGAACCAAAGGTTCCGGATGCCGTCATGACCGGGTTTTTAAGCTCTACACCCGCAAGATTGACTGCCATCTGTCTCATAATTCTACCTCCTCGGCTAAAAATACGGGACCATCCTTGCAGATCCGCTTGTTGTGTACATTGCTGTGGTGGTCTACATCCTTCGACTGGCAGACACATGCCAGACAGGCGCCGATTCCACATGCCATCTTCTCCTCCAGGGAAATATAGCACTTGATTCCCTTTTCTGCCGCATACTCCTTGATGGCGCGCAGCATCGGAGTCGGTCCGCAGGCGTAGATCACATCCGCCGTCAGGTTCTGCTCCCGGATCGCGTCCAGGACATTGCCCTTCGTGCCGACGCTTCCGTCCTCGGTCGCCACAAAGACTTCTCCATATGCCTCAAATTCATCCCGGAGGAAGAGATTTTCATCCCGGTATCCTAAAATGATCTGTTTTTCGCAGTTTAACTGTTTCGCCATCTCAAGCATCGGCGGAACACCGATACCGCCGCCGATCAGAAATACATTTTCGCCCTCCTGCGGGAAACCATTTCCCAGAGGTCCCATGATGTTGATCGGGTCTCCGGAAACATATTTGGAAAATTCATCCGTTCCTTTACCGGCAATCCGGTATACGATCCGCAGGCGTCCTTCATCCGGATCTGCCTCGCAGATACTGATCGGGCGCGGAAGAAGTCTGGAACCGTCCTGGCTGTAGACCGAGATAAACTGTCCCGGTCTTGCCTCGTCCGCTATGTCCGTCACGATCCACATACTGAAAATGCCAGGTGCCAGTTCTTCCTGACTATATACAACTGCTGTCTCTTTCTTCTGTGCCATGAGCTCCTCCTTACAGTACGCGTCCGATGTCCGCAATCATATCGATGACAGCCTGTCTCGATGCATCCGCAAAATGCTCCGGACCGAATTTGGCGTATGCGTCTTTCTTGTATGCCGCGATGATACCGCGGGAAGAATTGACGATCGCGCCCAGTCCATCCTCGTTGAAGCAGTATTTTAAGTCTTCGGCCGTACCGCCCTGTGCGCCATAACCCGGAACCAGAAAGTAAGTCTTCGGCATCAGCTTACGCAGAATCTTGCTCATCTCCGGGTAAGTTGCGCCCACAACTGCGCCTACATTACTGTAGTCGCCATCCATGGAAGCCTCCCCCCACTCAACGACCTTCTCCGCTACCAGCTCATAAAGCGGGCGGCCGTCCACCAGACGATCCTGGAACTCGCCGCTGGATGGGTTAGAAGTCTTTACCAGTACAAAGATACCGCGGTCGGATGCGTTGCACTCGTCCACAAATGGTTTCACGCCGTCGGTTCCCAGATACGGATTGACCGTGACATACTCGGTATTGAACGCGGAACAGGTCGTATTTCCAACCTTCACGTTGCCGAGATGACCGGTTGCGTAGGCAGCCGATGTGGAACCGATGTCGCCGCGCTTGATGTCTCCGATGACAATTAAGCCCTTCTGCTGGCAGTATTTGACAGTCCGGTCATACGCTTTCAGGCCTTCGATGCCAAACTGCTCATACATCGCAATCTGCGGTTTGACCGCCGGAATCAGATCAGCCGTCGCATCCACGATCGCACAGTTAAACTGCCAGATCGCCTCTGCCGCTCCTTCCAGGGTCTCTCCGAACTCCGCAAATGCTTTTTCCTTCACGTGCTCCGGAATATATCCAAGCATCGGATCCAGTCCTACACAGATCGGTGCCTTTGTCTTCTGAATCTTCTCAATCAATTTACTAACCATCACGTTCTCCTCCAGAGTATCTCTCATAAATAATCAACTTATTTTATCATAAGTGGAGGGCGCTTTCAAGGGCACGGAGCAAGGAAAAAAGGGTTTTTGCTTATGCCCTTTTGATTGCCCCGAAAGAAGCGCGCCAGCTGTCACGGCATCGGACGGCTGGCGCGCTTCTTTCTTGAGTGTATCGTTTCTTTGAATAATTGGTTTTAAAATTACAAAATTAGTTTTTCTTGCTTAAATATAAACTATTTCAACATTTAACACAATGAATCAATGCATCTAATGCAGCGTCAACGTCGCCACATAATCTCCATTTTTGTAACTTTTAGCCGCAAAATGTTCCTCCGTCTCCGTCTGAAGTTCCATCCAGAGTTCTTCGGCGGCGAGCATAATGTGGGAGAGCATAATGCCGATGCTGAATTCGCGCATCGCATGGAAGCTTTTGCCCGGAAAGCGGGTTTTTAGGGCGAACACATAGATTCGGTCGGAATAGACGATGAAGCGCCACGGCTGGGTGTTCATCGCGGACGGTGCGAGACGCGCCGCACGGAGAATCGTCTTCATCTGCTCTCCGGCTTCTTCCTTGAAAATACAGAGTTCATTGAGCGGGAGGCGCTTTGCCAGCGGGCTTTCACGGTAGAGCTTGCCCTCCGGGTAGCCGAATGCGACCATCATCAGGCAGCGTTTGCCGCCGCGCACCTTCTGCGCCGGCTGCACGCTGCCCAAATAGCAGGTTCCAAGCCCTTTTGCCGTCATATAGAGCACCATCTGCTCCATCAGATAACCGGCATTGCGCTCGCAGCCTTCCTCCTGGTCCGAATAGATCGCCAGATAGTAGGGAGCATCCACCTTCCAGAGTCCGTGGACATCGGCTTTTTTCTTTGTATTGTCGAATATCACTGCCTCAACCCGGATCCGGTCATTTAACCGGGAGGTCTTATCAAAATAGGACAGGATCTGCCCACGCAGCTTCTCCGTGACCTCCCGATCGGTGTATTTTCGAACTGAATGGCGACATCCTATCGCCTCATACAAATTCATCATACCTGCTCCCCTCCTATCTTTTTGCTGCCGTTATCATGCGCATGACCCGCAGTATCTTTTTCTCTGCCTCTCTATGTGCATTCCAATTTCTATACAAATTCTGACCGTTTCAGCACCACCTTTAAATCAGTCCCGACATCAGTGGTACTACCACTACGGTCAAAAGACCGGCGACCGCAATTGACAAGCTGCTCATCGCACCCTCGATCTCGCCTAATTCCAGCGCCTTTGCCGTTCCAATCGCATGGGCTGCTGTTCCAAGTGCCAGACCCTTCGCGATTGGCTCTTCAATTTTAAATATCTGAAACAGCCAGTCGGCTATAATATTTCCCAAAATTCCTGTAATTATAATGCTGATAACCGTCAGCGTCACGATACCTCCCGCTTCCTCGCTGACGCCCATGCCAATCGCCGTCGTAATGGACTTCGGAAGCAATGTCACATAGTGCGTATGCTCCAGTTGAAAGAAACGGCACATCACATAGATACTGCCGACACTTCCCGCTACCCCTGCCACAATTGCAGAAGCAACCGCAATCAGGTGCTGGCGCAAAAGCTCCAGCTGCTTATACAGCGGAATCGCCAGACAGACCGTTGCCGGTGTCAGGAAATAGCCCAGATACACCGCACCGCGGTTATACTCCTTATATTCTATATGAAAAACAGATAAAAATGCAATCACAACTATAATTGCAACCAGCAGCGGATTTAAAATCGCCCAGCCGGTCTTCTTTTTCAGCCAGACGCCCAACATATACGCGCCAACGCTGACCAGCATTCCAAAATAAAGAGAAGAATGAATCAGTCCATTCATGCTTTCGCACCTCCTTTATTCTTTCTGCGGATGATGCTCTGCGCCACGCACCCGGTCGCAACCATAACAAATACCGTCGAAATCACGGTAATCACTGTCAGCGGCACCAGGATGGACTCCGCCTCCTGCACGCTGTCAAGCAGACCTACACCTGCCGGTATAAACATAATCGGCATCGTATCCAGGAAGAAATCTCCCACTTCCGCCACATCTTCTGTATGTAATGCACCTGTGCAAAGCAGAAGCAGAAGAATGAACAATCCGTATACGCCGGACGGAACCGGAAACGGAAGCAGATAGTTCAAAAACTCTCCCAGCATTGTGATGCCAAAAATAATTGTCACTTCTTTCAAGTACTTCATGATGTCTTCACCTTTCGTATTTAATGCCTCTATTCTATCACTCCCAAATTTATAGGACAATATGAAAATTAGCATAAATTCTGTCAATTTCCTTGAATTTTTTGCGTCTTTTTTATACGATACAGGTAAGCTTTTCCGATTCGTAAAATCCAGACATTTTCGATCCAAAAAACGTGAAGTTTTTATCCGCAAATACGTTTATCTTTATGAAAGACTTATCTTCTCAGCTGCTTTTGTAGCTGGTACACTTTGTATTGCAAGAAAGAAAGGATTAGAAGTTATGAATTTAATTCAGACAAACTCTCTCTCTGCCAGACAGGCAGAACAGATCCTGGCACTGTTGAATGAATGCCAGAAGACGCAGCCGATCCACATTTCTTTTCCATTTGAAGACGGAAATTGTTTCCTGCTTCTTCTGGATGAATCAGAGACACTTGCAGCCATCATGGGAATGATCCTTCCACCGGATGGCTCTTCGGACGAGGAACCCGTCGAATGCATCGCCTTCACCCGCCCTTCCCTGCGCCGACGCGGATATTTTGCCGCACTCTTAGAAAAAGCCTGCGACATCTCCGGTGAGCACGATATTCTATTTCCGGTTGACCCGGAATCTGCTGATACGGCTGCCACGATGAAAGCCATTCACGCTGACCGCGTTGATCAGGAATATCAGATGAAATGGGACTTTGACCCGGCGGCCGAACGCTTTGACTCTCCCATGGTTGAAAAACGCCCGCTTACCTTTACCTGCACTTCTGCACCGGAAGGTGACGTCAACGAAAGTGTTGATCCCGACAGCTGCTGGGACTGCTTCCACAGCGCCGATGATCCAGATCCGGCCGTTACAATTCTGACCTATAAATTTTTAGAGACTCCGCCAGATCCGATGTGCTCTCCGGCTGCCGTGTGCATGGCGCGTATGCAGCCCGTCCCGGACGTTCCCGGCACATTTCATGCCTGTTTCTACGGTTTCCGGGTCCATGACCTCTGCCGCGGACTAGGAATCGGTGAAGCTGCTTTCTGTCTGGTCTTAAACGATCTGATCGCGCGCGGCTGCACCCGGATTGTTCTTCACGTCAGCAGTGACAATTATCCGGCACTCTCGATCTATAAAAAAGCAGGGTTCCGAATTACCGAAACCCTGTCCTATTTTATGTATTAAAGATATGGCAGGCGCTTCAGCCGCCAAAAGCACCCCGATACATGGGCTATTCGTTTACATCACGACTATTCTTCCTGCGTCGGATGTTTTTCCTCAATCTTCTGACGGATGCTTAACATCTTGCAATCCGTCTCCGCGATGACATCCGCGCACTTTTTCAGCTCCGCACCGATCTCTGCGGCTTCCTGGGCATCCAGCTGCTTTTTATACTTGAGCTGGTGATCCAGACTCGCCCAGAAATCCATAGCGATCGTGCGGATCTGGACTTCCACACGGATATTTTTCTTACTGCTTGAAAAGAATACCGGTACTTCCACGATCATGTGGTAGCTGCGGTAGCCGTTTTCCTTCGGCGCCTTGATATAATCTTTGATCGCAATGATGGTCACATCATCCTGGCGTTCCAGCATCCGGCTGATCTCGTAAATATCGTCCACAAACGAACATATCACACGGACACCCGCTATATCATCCAGGTTGGACTCCATCGATTCGATCGAAAGCGGAAGTCCGCGCCGCTGCAGTTTTTCTACAATACTCTTCGGCTTCTTCACTCTCGCCTTGATCATCTCGATCGGGTTTCTTGCATTCCGCATGGAAAGCTCATCGTTGAGCACTTCCAGCTTCGTCTTAAACTCTCGAATCGCGCAGCTGTACTGCATCATCGCTTCCTGAAACTGCCTTGCCGTCTCCCGGAATGTCTCAGGAATCTCAAACACCTGAGGCGTATTGACCGCGAAATGGCTCAGCTCGCTGTTGGGATTCTGAGCAATATTCATTTGTATTCTTCCACCTCTTCTATATATCTATATTCTTTTATGCCTTCTCAACTGCGTCAGCCGCCGCATCCAGCCATGGGGATTCCACATACTCAACCAGCCCCTCGTCCACCTTGGACGCAATCGACGGATCGATCGGAATCTTCGCAAGCACCGGAATCCCATACTCGTCTGCCGTCTCCTCGATATGGCTTTCACCGAACACAGAAATCTTCTTTCCGCAGTCCGGACATTCCAGATAACTCATGTTTTCAACCAGTCCCAGAATCGGAATATCCATCTTCTTCGCCATGTTGACCGCTTTTGCCACGATCATCGAAACCAGCTCCTGCGGGGAAGTCACAATAATAATACCTGCCAGCGGCAGGGACTGAAATACAGTCAGCGGCACATCGCCGGTTCCCGGAGGCATATCGACAAACATATAATCAATGTCCTTCCAGAGTGCCTCGCTCCAGAACTGCTTAATCACGCCGCCCACAACCGGTCCACGCCAAATTACCGGATCCGTCTCATGCTCCAGAATCAGGTTCGAAGAAAGAATCTCTATCCCCGTCGAGGTCGTGCGCGGCAGCATCAGCTGATCCGCTGTCACACCTACCATGCCGTGAATGCCAAATGCCTTCGGGATCGACGGTCCTGTAATATCTGCATCAAGAATGCCAACGCGGTTGTTTCTCGCACGCATCTTACATGCCATCAGGGATGTCACCAGGGATTTTCCGACGCCGCCCTTGCCGCTGACTACACCAATTACTTTTTTAACTGAACTCTGTGGATTTAACGGCACCCGGAAACTCTCCATCGTCCGGCTGGCACACGTTTCGCCGCAGCTTGAACAATTATGACTGCAATTCTCACTCATACATACTTCTCCTTTTTATCAGGTTGGATTCTGATCGTTCGCTGGTTTTCGTTTTTGCATCCTCTTCAGACGTTTTCCAAGACCAAAAACCTGTAACGCCCAAATCCTCCCCTGTCGTAATCTCCGTACATTTTACCATATTTTCTGCAAAAATGATAGGGGGCAAACACAACTGGCAGCGTTACAAAAGAATGTGCCGTTACTGTACATGTATGCGTGAACAGTAACGTTTTCTATGAGACAAAAACAGACAGCCCGTTTGCTGCACTGCATTCAGACTGTCTGTCTTTTTTATATCCTATTCATTTTTCTCTACAGATACGCCTGTACCATCGGGCGCAGCCGTCTTGCCATGATCGCCGCCAGAATGCAGAGAATATAATCCGCCGGCATCTCCGGCAGGCAGTAAACCAGCACAATCGCTTTCCAGCCGATCGGCTGCAGGGTTACGAGATGGGTAATCAGATAGAAATAAACCATTCCCATTCCATAATATACCACATATCCAGCCGTCGCCGCCGTCATCAGCGCTCCCATTTTCCAGGAATTCAAACATTCACAGACCTTTCCCATGACCCACGCCGCAAGGAGAAATCCCAGCAGAAAACCAAAGGTCGGGCGCAGCAGATACGCCGGACCGCCGCCGCGTGCAAAGATCGGGACGCCCGCAAGTCCAATCAGCAAATAGACACCCACACTGGTAAATGCCCGTCTGGAGCCCAGCAGAAATGCTGCCAGCATCACGAAAAACCACTGCAAGGTGAAGTTCATGGTATCTGCGCCGGTCGGAATGACAACCTTGATAAATGCCCCCACGGCGACCAGCGCCGCAAACAGACCGCAAAGCGCCACATCCTTCGAATGTTCCCGGCTCCGCGAAACTGCTTTTTCTCTCATCTGTTTTCCTCCATCATGCATGATGCATTTTTTCATAAACGGTTCCTTTCATGGCATGCAGCCACCGTGCCTGCAGACTTTCGCTGTCCATGTATGTTTCCTTTTGCTCAAAACGAATCCTCCAGCATCACTCCGCCTGGAATTTACGGATCATCCGCACAAGTCCAAGACTCTCCATCCGTTTTGCAATCAGATAAAAGAGTGCTGCATCCACCGGCCACTTGATGAGATTCTTAAGCACACGCATCGGCAGAAGCACCATCATTGCTTTTCCAGACATCATGCTAAGCCAGAGTGTGTTCAAAAATATGTTGCAGATCAGCGCCACCACCAGATCCGCCCAGAGCGCCCGGCGGAAGGTAAGCGGTTTCCGATACAGAATTGTGCCATATAGCACGCCGCCCAGCATCGCATTCAGCGTAAATCCCGGAAAAAATGCCCCTGTCGGCTTTACGACATATTTGACCAGGTCCAAGACTCCGCCATAGACCGCTCCAGCCACCGGACCGAAGAGGTAGTAGACAAACTGGTTGACCACACCGCCGAATCCGATTTTCAAATACGGACCAGCCTCAATCGTGAAGTATCCCAGAACAACGGAGACAGCCATCAGCATGGCGGCAGTCGTGAGTGTTTTCACGTGTTTCAGTTCCTGAAAGGATGCCTGATAACATACTGCAAATTTTTTCATAAAAAAATACCTCCTTTTCTGCAGATCTCTCGAACCACATCAGGAGATAGATTGTATCAACGATGCAGCGGGATGCGGAATACTGACCGCGAAACCCCGGAGGGTCTCTTCGTCCGGCTGACAACTCCCTGTTCAACCGGCACTTAACGCCTGTATTCCTACTCTGCGTTTCTTTTTTTATCTTTTACATCATACCACAATTTTCCCGCTTTTCAAGCACTTTATAAGCGCATCTGTCATTTTCGAACCAGTCAGCATTTACTCTTCTTTTTGGCTCTGTTCGCTGTATTCCCTAAACGCACGATCCATCTCGATATAGTTGCGTTTCAGGGAAACCGGCTTTCCGTCGCGGGTCAGGAAACAATGGCGGCTCTCACCCACGCAGCGGATTGCGCCCGTTTCCTTGTCAAAAACCGTGTATTCCAGCGTCATGCGGATGCCGTTGTATTCCTTCATCTGAACCAGCACCTGCACCGTCTCGCCAAACCGCGCCATGCTCTTATAATCGCAGTGAACCGACAGCACCGGGCTTATGATCCCCTGTTTTTCCATGATGTCATATCCCATTCCCATCTGCTCCATCATGTCGATCCGCGCTTCCTCAAACCAGTGTAGGTAATTTGCATGGTGAATGATTCCCATCTGGTCGGTTTCATAATACTGCGCTTTGTGTTCGTAAATTTTCAGTTCCATAAAAACCCCTCTTTTCCATCTAAAAAGGGATACCTGCACAACTGCAATTTCTGCCGTTCTGCAATATCCCCCTCTGGTTCTGATATGTGTGTCACCGTCCGCACACTGTGCAGGCAATGGCTGATACCTTACTGTTCCAGTTCTTCTCCGAGTCCGCTCTCGATCGCCTCGGTAATCGTCTTCAGCGCTTCTTCCTCATCCGGTCCGTCGCAGGCAACCGTGATCTCGGTGCCGCACTTGATACCCGCTGCCATCACGTTCAGCACGCTCTTTGCCACAATATGTTTCTCCCCGCACTCAATCAGAGTCCGGCTCTTAAATTTCATCGCGGTCTGCGAAAGCACGCCAGCCGGCCGCAGGTGAAGTCCCGATGGATTAACCACTTTCACTTTCTTCGATACCATAGCTGTCCCTCCCTCGTCAATTCTTAGTTTTAATTACCCTAATTTTAGTCTAAGTAAGGCAGACTGTCAAGCGTTAGACCAGCACCTGCTGCGCATAATTAACAGACGCCATCGCATCGCGGCAATACGCATCTGCTCCGATCATATCCGCGTATTCCTGGGTCAGAACCGCGCCGCCGACCATGACTTTCGCCCACGGTGCTTCCTTGCGGAGCTGCTTGATCGTCTCCTCCATGCTCGGCACGGTGGTCGTCATCAGGGCGGACAGACCGACCAGTCTTACATGGTTCTTGATCGTCTCTTCCACGATCGCCTCCGGAGCTACGTCCTTACCTAAATCCAGCACATCATAGCTGTAATTCTCCAATAATACTTTTACGATATTTTTTCCAATGTCATGAATATCACCCTTGACGGTCGCCAGCACGATCTTGTCCTTCTTCTCTCCTGCTTCCCCGGAGGACTCCATCTGGTTTTTGATGACCTCAAACGCCGATTTTGCTGCCTCCGCACTCATCAGAAGCTGCGGCAGAAAGACGGTGCCTGCCTCAAAACCCTTTCCGACCTTATCGAGTGCCGGGATCATGCAGGAATTGATGACGGTCAGGGAATCCATGGTCTTTAAGAGTTCCCCGGCTGCCGATGCCGCCTGCTCTTTTAAACCTCTCTCCACACTGACCGTAAGCTGATGCTCCGGACCGGATGCCTGGCTGCCAGTGTCCGCACTGCCGGAAGCTCCAGCTGCACCTGCCGCCGGGGCACCCGAACCTGCGCTGCCTGCTGCACCTGCGCCGGAAGCTCCGCCCGCACCTGCCTTTGGAATCGCCAGCCGCGCTGCCTGCTCAATATAATCGCCGCAGTGTTCATCCAGTGCTGCCAGAGCCCGGTAACTATAATAAGAACGCATCATTGCCGCCGAATTTGGATTGATGATCGCTGCGGTCAGACCGCTCTGCATCGCCATCGTAAAGAAATTGGAGTTGACAATCTCACGCTGCGGTAATCCGAAGGAAATGTTTGAAACGCCGAGAATCGTATTGCAGCCAAGTTCCTGACGGACACGGCGCACCGTCTCCAGCGTCACCAGCGCGCCGGTCGGCTCGGAGCTGATCGTCATACAGAGCGCATCGATCACGATGTCTTTTTTCTGGATGCCATACTTTTCCGCCTCCGCACAGATTTTCCGCGCGATCGCCATACGTCCGTCCGCCGTCGCCGGAATGCCTTCCTCGTCGATCGTCAGCGCAACCACCGTGCCGCCGTAATGTTTTACCAGCGGAAATACAGCGTCCATGACCTCCTGTTTGCCATTGACAGAGTTAATCAGTGCCTTTCCATTATAAATACGCAGCGCCTGTTCCATCGCCTCTGTATCAGTCGTATCAATCTGCAGCGGAAGCTCGGTCACCGCCTGCAATTCCTGTACGACCTCGCGCATCATCGCCACTTCATCGATCTCCGGCAGTCCCACGTTGACGTCAAGCACCGCAGCGCCATTTTCCTGCTGGGTGATCGCCTCGCGCAGGATATATTCCAGGTTGTGATCGCGCAGCGCCTGTTTGAATTTTGATTTTCCGGTCGGATTGATGCGCTCGCCAATAATGACCGGATCGGTTCCCATCTCAACTACCGACGCGTAGGAAGTGATGAGAGTGTCATTTTTCGGCTCGATCGGCTTTCTCGTTCTGCCCTTACACATCTCTGCCAGCAGACGGATGTGCTCCGGGGTCGTACCACAGCAGCCCCCGACTGCCGAAACGCCCATCTCCAGCATTCCTTTCATTTCCTCGACAAATTCTGGCGGATCAATATCATATACGGTCTTTCCTCCCTCGCTTCGCGGAAGTCCCGCATTTGGATTGACAACCACCGGGATCGACGCATACCGAAGCAGTTCTTCCACAATCGGCTTCATCTGAACCGGACCTAATCCACAATTGATTCCGAGCGCATCCACGCCCAAACCTTCCAAAAGTGCCACAACGGACTTCGGTGTTCCGCCAGTTAAAAGTTTGCCTTTTCCATCGAAAATTGTGGTTGCAAAGATTGGAAGATCGGAATTTTCCTTTGCCGCCAGAACCGCTGCCTTGAGTTCATACGTGTCGCTCATCGTCTCGATCAGAATCAGATCCGCGCCGCCTCGCACGCCTGCCTTTACCACCTCGGTATAGATGGAGACCGCCTCCTCAAAGTCCAGATCACCCATTGGCTTTAAAAGGCGTCCGGTCGGTCCCAGATCCAGCGCTACATAACCACGGCCGCAGTGTTCTACCGCTGTCCGGGCATTTTTCATCGCCGCATCCACGATCTCATCCAGATTAAACTCGGCTGCCTCATTGTATTTCAGGCGGTTCGCGCCGAATGTATTCGATAAAATAATATTCGCGCCCGCGTTCAGATAATCCTCATGGATCTTTACCAGAACCTCCGGATGCTTGATATTCCAGGTTTCCGGCAGTTCGCCCGGTTTCAGCCCGGCTCCCTGCAGAAGACTTCCCATTCCTCCGTCAAATACCAGTATTTTATCGTTCCAATCTTCCCGTATACCCATGTCAGCTTCCTCTCTGTTTTTTGTTTCTTACTTATTTATCTCTCCGGTACAGGCAGTTTTTGTTTGAACAGACCTCACAGCCCTCTTTCACACAGCCCGCCGCTATCTTCGATACTCCGATGACCGCCGTCACCGACTTGGACGGCATCATCAAAAAACTTTCCGTCAATGTAATCCCCACCGTCTTTTCCGCTTCCAGTACCCGGCAGAAATCCGGCTGGCACGAAAGCGGCAGATCTCCATAACCTGGCGAAAAGCGGGGACGCAGATAGAGTCCTTCTTCTGCTGCCTCCGCTTTTAATTTGTCATTGATTTCATTGCAGTAACTCTCAATCCGTGCCGCCGCGCACGCCTGCAGGACAACCGCCCGGCTCATCGAAAGACGGCTGTATCGGCGCAGAAGCAGATCCACACCAGCCCCCAGCGTCGCCGCAAAAAGGATGACCTCCTGGCAGTCCTTTAAATTGCGGCTGAGCGCCCGGCTTTTTACTTTAAAACACGTAAAATCAAGTTCTGAATCTGGCAGCAGCGTCAGCGGATAGCGTCTGAAAAAGCTCCGGCAGTTGACGGACCGCTCTAATTCTCCCAGACAGTCCTCCACCAGATCTTTCGTCTGCGGATCCGGCTCCTGCTGCCCTTTAATTCCTAAATACCGATATATTTCTCTCCGATTGACTTCCGCCATTACAGAATCTCCGACAGGTTGTTCTTAATCTGCGCCGCTACATCCGGTTTATTCATTGAATATACATGGATTCCATTTACATGGTTCGCAATCAGATCGATGATCTGCTCAGTTGCATAGGCGATACCTGCCTGCTTCATCGCTGCCGGGTTATCACCAAAACGATCTACGATCGCCTTGAAGCGTGCCGGAAGGTAGGTGCCGGACATGCTGCAGATGCGCTTAATCTGACTTATGTTTGTCACCGGCATGATGCCTGCGACAACCGGAACCGTGATTCCTTTTTCTCGGATACGGTACAGGTAATTATAAAGGATATTATTATCAAAGAACATCTGGGTCGTCACAAAATCACAGCCCGCTTCCGCTTTTTCTTTCAGATGATCGATATCCACTGTCTTGTTGACAGATTCCACATGTCCCTCCGGATAGCAGGCTGCGCCGATGCACAGAGCCGGGCAGGTCTCACGGATCTCGCGGATCAGCTGGGATGCATACTGATAATCTTTTTCTACCTTGCCGTCTTTCGGAATATCGCCGCGAAGTGCCAGGACATTCTCAATTCCGTGTGCCTGAATCTCGCGCAGGACACTGTGCACCTTCTCACGAGTCGAGGAGACGCAGGTCAGATGTGACAGCGTCGGCACCTGGCAGGTGCTCTGGATATCCGATGCGATCTGGACCGTATACTGGCTTGTGCCGCCGCCTGCTCCGTAGGTCACGCTCATAAATGACGGATTTAACTTTGCAATCTCAAGCGCCGCTTTCTCAACGGAAGCGAAGTTGCTCTCCTCCTTCGGCGGGAACACTTCAAACGAAAGCGTCGGCTGTCCTTTGGCTAAAATATCCTTAATCTTCATCGTATTTATCTCCTGTTCTCATCATTTCGTCCGGTTCTGCCCCGGACCTCTATTGCCTATGTATTCTATATGATTTTTGCTCAGTATACCATATTTCCCCAATGAACGCCAGACTTCCGACAGCTATCTTCTGGATTGATTTTCTATGTCTTGCCATAGGCAAAATCTATAGGAACCAAATAAAATACATAAACATACGATACAGATAATTAATTCCAGACAAAGCAAACAAAATCAGCAAAATCACCAGCACAAGGCTCATTTTCCCCTTCTTTTTCTGATTTTTTCCTTGCTGCACCGCACTTCGTCTCTGCGTTGTCTGATACGACATACTGTTCTGGTTCTGTGTCCGGACGGATGCCTGTCTGCCTGCGCCTGCTGCTTTCTGCGTCTGGGAATATGCCTTCGCCCGGTCCGCAAGCGTGCGGATGGCATCTGTTCCTGCCCTTGCACTCGTTTCCCACGAGGCAGATCCCGCATTGTGATACTCACAGTCCGTCTCATGCGCCGGGTGACGCTCATTCAGATAATAAGTTGCATTGACATAGTTAGGATTCCGGATCCACTGTTTACAAAAAGAACAATAATGACCATACTTGATCGGATGGTCGCAAATCGGACAAATTCGTCTCTGCATGAAATACCTCCCCTCGAATCGAACATACTTTTTCGAAAACACCTCGTCAATTATTTTTTATTGTATCATAACTTTTTTACTTTTTTCTATATTTTCTCTTGTATTTTCTCCATTTCGTGTTAAAATACAAACGTCCATTACACCTGTCAAGACAGGTGTAAGCCATTTATTTGACCGGAATGGCCGAAACGATTCATTCCGTTCACAATTATTTTACTCTGGGAGGTTCTATCAATATGGAACGTGTGAAAGCTTTTCTGAAACGGAAGCAGGTTATCATCTCCGTTCAGACGTATCTCATCGATGCGCTGGGCGCGATGGCATTTGGTCTGTTTGCTTCTCTTCTGATCGGTACCATCTTCGGCACACTGGGGGAGAAGACAGGCGTTGTAATTTTTACCACGATCGCAGGCTACGCCAAGAGCGCGACCGGTGCAGCGCTCGGCGTCTCGATTGCCTACGCCTTAAAGGCACCGACGCTCGTCCTTTTCTCCGCCGCTACCGTCGGCATCGCGGGCAATGAACTCGGCGGTCCGGTCGGCGCGCTCGTTGCCACCATCATCGCAGCCGAGCTTGGAAAAATCGTCTCCAAAGAGACACCGGTTGATATTCTCGTCACCCCGGGTGTCACCATCATCTCCGGCATCCTGGCCGCACAGTTTGTCGGTCCGGGCGTCTCCGCATTCATGACCGCTTTCGGAAATCTGGTGAAGACAGCGACCGTCATGCAGCCGCTTTTCATGGGTATTCTGGTTTCTGCCCTGATCGGCATCGCCCTGACGCTTCCGATCAGCAGTGCGGCAATCTGCATCATGTTAAGCCTCGACGGTCTGGCAGGCGGTGCCGCCACCGCAGGCTGCTGCGCGCAGATGGTCGGATTTGCCGTTTTAAGCTTCTGTGAAAATAAATGGGGTGGTCTTCTGGCACAGGGACTCGGAACCTCGATGCTCCAGATGGGAAATATCGTCCGGAACCCGAAAATCTGGATTCCACCGACACTCGCCTCGATGGTCACCGGTCCGCTCTCCACGATGGTCTTCCATCTGGAAAATATTCCAGCCGGTTCCGGCATGGGAACCTGCGGTCTCGTCGGACCGATCGGCATCTACACCGCCATGCAGGGAAGTGGAAATTCGATGATGTGGCCGGGCATCCTGCTCATCTGCTTCGTGCTTCCGGCTGTTTTGACCCTGTTCTTCGGCGCACTTTGCCGGAAAGCCGGATGGATCAAGGAAGGCGATTTGAAGCTGGATCTATAATTATAGCTCCATAAAACAGGCATTGAAATGCTATTCATCCACCACTGTGTGGATAGCAAGCATTCCAATGCCCGTTTTTTTGATCCAGTTATCTTTTCCCTACTCCTTATCGTTCTTCTTTCCCCAGCAGCTCCCGCATACTTGCGAGTAGCTTCGCCTCTTTGTCTTCCTTATATTCTCCGAGCAGGACCTCTTCAAACTCCTTCTCCACCTTCATCCGGCGGAAATACGAGCTCATTTCATCCGCCATGCCGGAGAGCCGGTTTAACAGGCGTGAGAAATCGCGCAGCATCACGTCGTCCTTGTGGTACGGATAAACAATGTCGTGGTCAACCTCACTCCATCCCTCCTCGAACAGCGTTCTCGCCTGAATCTCGACGTAGTAACCGCGGTATTTGATGATGTAGTGAAGGGAACGGTAGATACCGCCTGACTTGATTTCGATCACATTTTCATCGTAGATCCGGCTGTCCCCGTTTCGGCGGTATACCTTCGGACGCTCTGCAATATAGCAGTGTGTCTCATCATTGTCAAAATCGCGCTCACGGTCTTTTACATACTGCTCCGGGGCATTTTCAAACGCCGATGTGATGTATTCATGGAAATGACGCCAATCCTCACGGTACAGGAAGAATACACGGATACCGATAAGGTCCGTCACGTATTTCCAGTAATTATCAACTCCCAGCTGGGCAAATTTCTCCGGCTGCTCTTTTTTCTTGCGGATAATCTTCTCCAGCAGATGCCCCGGTGCCTTGGTACGGTAACGGTAGGAATGGATCCCCGCTTTTTCAATATCATACAGATACTTATCTACAAAATCCTTGCCAATCTCCCGCAGCTTTCCCTCGATCGTCGCATAATGATCCGCGATCGCAGTCAATTCCTCCCAGGAAACGCCCGCCGCGTCAAAGTCTTCCTGTTCGATCCGATATTTTCTTAAAAATAAATCTCTCTCCATTATCTCCTCTTTATCGGAAGCCCACTGAGCGCAGGAACCGGGCAAATGCCTCCCTGCCTTCCGGCGTACACTTATATACGCCCGCGTCTTCCAGTACCTGCTCAAAGACAAGACCTACCTCTTTTTGCAGGATTTCGTTTATATTTTCACTTGTTATATGCTCATACTTCGGCAGGAACTCATCCACCCAGTCCGCATGCTTTTCAAGCTCTGGATTGGAACGGATATCGCCTCCGGAAAGGATCGCCTCCGCCAGATCGGCAAGCTCCTGTTTCAATCTGGACGGGAGCACCGCCAGACCCATGACCTCAATCAGACCGATATTTTCTTTCTTGATGTGATGCAGCTTCGCGTGCGGATGGTAAACACCAAGCGGATACTCATCCGTCGTGATGTTATTGCGGAGCACCAGATCTAGCTCATAGAAATCGCCATTTTTTCTGGCAATCGGCGTGATCGTGTTGTGCGGTTCTCCGTCCGTCTCAGCATAAATAAAAGCATCCTCATCCGTATAGCTGCGCCATGCACGCAGCACTTTTTCACCCAGATCAATCAGGCGGTCTGGATTCTTGGAACGGGTCCGCAGAACTGACATCGGCCATTTAACGATTCCGGCTTCCACATCCTCGAAGCCTTCCATCTCAAATTTCTGTTCAATCGGCGCTTTTGCCATCGCAAACGTGTAATGTCCGCCCTGAAAATGGTCGTGACTTAAAATCGAACCGCCGACGATCGGCAGATCCGCATTGGACCCCAGGAAATAGTGCGGGAACAATTTCACAAAATCAAACAATTTGACAAACGTTGCCCGTTCGATCTTCATCGGCGTGTGCACACCGTTGAACACGATGCAGTGCTCATTGTAATACACATACGGCGAATACTGAAAGCCCCACTGGCTGTCATTGACCGTGATCGGGATAATACGGTGGTTATTGCGCGCCGGATGGTTGACACGTCCGGCATAGCCTTCATTTTCCTTGCATAAGAGACATTTCGGATAACCGCTCTGCTTTGCCAGTTTGGCTGCCGCGATTGCCTTCGGATCTTTCTCCGGCTTGGATAAATTAACCGTGATGTCCAGCTCCCCGTATTTTGTATCCGTTTTCCATTTCATATCCTTGGAAACACGGTAACGGCGGATGTAATTGGAATCCTGGCTCAATTTGTAATAATAATTGGTTGCCGCCTCCGGCGATTCCTCATACAATTTCCAGAAATGTCCAATCACCTCGCTCGGGCGCGGCATCAGGCAGTTCATCAGCTTCGTGTCGAACAGATCGCGGTACACCACGCCGTCCTCCTTCAAAACGCCCGTCTCATGTGCATAATCAAGCAGGGCATCCAACGTCTCTTCCAGTGAAATCTCCCTGCATGCGCCCTGCGGTTCTTCATATTCATCCAGTCCCAGGACCTCGAGAATCTGGTTCGTCGCGTAAATGCGATCCGACTCCTGAAGAAGCCCCGTATTGACTCCGTACTGTACTAAATTTCTGATTTCTTCATATACTGCCATACCCTATCCTCCTGACTGAAAAACAACCTTGCTGTTTCATTCTTATCCTTTTATCATTATAACTTTATCGTTACTGTTCACGCATACGTGCCCAGTAACGGAATTTGCCGTGGCTTCGCATTTAAATACGGCAAATTCCTGCTGCCACCACGTTTTCTTACGGCACTTTCGGTTCCAAAAGTGCCTACCTGTGAACAGTAACACTTTATCTGCCCATCTACCACTGCGCCACCTTATCTCATGGCATTTTCGGTTCCAAAAATGCCTGCATATGAACAGTCACTGTACATCCTCTTACTCTTGTGGCTTCCATTTACATAAATTTTGTCAAATCCAGACATTTTAAGCGATTTACCAGGATTCCTCCGAGAAGCCCAATCAGCGCCCCCGCTGCCGTTCCGGCTGCCAGAAGCACCGGAAGATAGTAGAACAGACTCGCATTTTCCACCACCAGCGCCGCCACGATAAGCTGCCCGATGTTGTGTCCCGCACCACCCAGGATGCTGACACCGGTCACGCCGAACCAGTCCAACCGGCGGAACACCACCATCAGAAGAAGGCTGACCGCAGCACCTGCCAGACTATACAGCATCATCGACAGGTTTCCAAACGTAAATCCTACCAGCACGATACGCACCAATGCAATCGCCGCTGCCGCACCGGATCCCAGCAGATACAGACTCACGATCGACGCCAGATTCGCCAGTCCCAGCTTGACCCCCGGAACGCCCAGGTTGATCGGTATCAGGGTCTCGACATAGCTCAGCAGAAATGCCAGTGCTGTCATCATTCCATATAAAGCGATTTTTCCGGCTCTGGATGTGCCCACTCGTCCTTTTTTCTGCATTTCTTCCTCCTCTGTATGCCTCTCTATATATTAGTAAAAATTTTTAGTTTTGTAAAGCGCGTAACTCCGATTTGTTACTGTTCACGCATACGTGCCCAGTAACGGAATTGGCACTTTCGGTTCCAAAAGTGCCTACCCGTGCCCAGTAACGATTTTGCCGCTGCGTTTGGTTTCTGGGCAGTAATCTTGACTTTCCTATCAACCTTTGTTAGAGTAGTTGCAGACATTTTTGCAACCATAGTTTCAAACCGAATTTTCGATATTTTTAAGAATGGAGCTCTTTATGAAAAAAAAAGATTTATCCGCGCTTCTGACACTTTTTGCCGTTGTATTTTTAGGTTGCGGCGCGGCGCTTCTTTTCAGCAAATCCCGCCGGGAGCCGATCAGCCGTTCCGCGTTTCTGCTGAATACATTTGTCAACATCACACTCTATGATTCGCAGGATGAAGCGATCCTTGACCACTGTGTGGACATGTGCCAGGAGTACGAAAACCGTTTCAGCAAGACGATCGAGGGCAGCGAGCTTTACAAGTTAAACCACCGCAGCGCCGACGAAACGACTTTTACCGTCTCCGATGATATGGCGGCGATGATTTCTGAAGGACTGCATTACAGTGAGGTTTCCGATGGTGCCTACGACCTGACGATCGAGCCGCTCAGCTCTCTCTGGAATTTTACCAGCGACGAGCACGTGATCCCGGCGGAGGATGACATAACAGCGGCGGCAGAACGCGTCAACTGGAAAAATGTGAAACTTGACGGAAATACTTTAACCTTCCTCTCCCCGGACACGACGATTGACCTCGGCTCCATCGCCAAGGGCTACATTGCCGACCGCATGAAAGACTATCTGACCGAATCCGGCGTCGAAAGCGCCATCATCAACCTGGGCGGCAACGTACTCTGTGTCGGTGAGCGCACAAACCACCAGCCGTTCCGCATCGGGCTGCAGAAACCGTTTGCCGACTATGCAACGGTTTTTGCCGATCTGAATATTGATGACATGTCCGTTGTCTCCTCCGGCGTCTATGAGCGCCATTTTGAGAAAAACGGTGTCAATTACCATCACCTGTTAAACCCGAAAACAGGCTATCCGTACCAGAACGGACTGGTTTCCGTGACGATCGTCTCCCCGCGTTCGGTGGATGGCGATGTACTCAGCACGACCTGTTTCTCAATGGGACTGGATAAGGGCCTGGATAAGGGCCTGGAACTCATCAATTCAATGGATGGCATTTATGCTTATTTTATCACGGATGATTATAAACTGATTTACTCGGATGGAGCGGAGGCATTTATTGATGAAATCAAAGAAAAATAGAAATGATTTTGTTTTGATTCTGGTTCTTCTTGCCGTCATACTCATCGGTTTTCTGGTTGTGCGCTTGCAGCGCCAGAAGGATGCTTTTACCGTCGATGTCAGTGTCAATGGAACAACCGTCGCCACCTACCGGCTGGATGAGGAGATAGACACCTGGATCGACGGGTATCAGGGGGGACAAAATCATCTGGTGATTCAAGATGGATGTGCCCGGATCGAAGAGGCAGACTGCCCGGACAAGCTCTGTGTGAAGCAGGGAACCGTTTCAGAGAGTGGGGAATCGCTGGTTTGCCTGCCGAATAGGGTGGTTGTGGCGGTTAAATAGATATGGTTTGCCAACACGGACGGAAACGCCCAGCGGGTACGCATAATTGCGCCGCTGGGCGTTTTCTGTTTATTTTATTCCACAAATTTGATCGATTTTAAGCAGCTCTTCCTCGCTCAACGGTGCCCCATCCAACATTTTCAGATTATCTAATATCTGCTCCGGTTTGGACGCACCGATGAGAACGCTGGTTACCACAGGATCCTTCATGACCCATTTGAGCGCCATCTGGGAGAGTTTTTCGCCTCTCTGTCCGGCCATCTCGTTGAGGGCGCGGATCTGGCTGATTTTTTCTTCGGTGAGCTGGTCTTTTTTGAGAAATCTGCCGTCGGTCATGACGCGGCTGTCGGCTGGGATGCCGTACAGATAACGGTCGGTTAAGGTTCCCTGTGCAAGCGGGCTGAATGCAATCAGACCTTTCTTTTCTTTGACAGCAGCTTCTTTTAAGCCGTTGTTTTCGATCGTGCGGTCAAAGATGCTGTAGCGGTTCTGATTGATGACGAACGGGCATTTCAGATCACGCAGGATCGCAGCGGCTTCCTGCATTTTTTGTCCATTGTAGTTGGAAAGTCCTGCATAGAGAGCTTTCCCGCTCTTAACTGCCTGATCGAGTGCTCCCATCGTCTCCTCAAGCGGCGTCTCCGGGTCCATCCGGTGATGATAGAAAATGTCTACATACGGAAGTCCCAGGCGTGTAAGGCTCTGATCGAGGCTTGCGAGCAGGTATTTGCGGCTGCCCCAGTTTCCATAAGGGCCGTTCCACATCTCGTATCCGGCTTTCGTGCTGATGATCAGCTCGTCTCGATATGGCATGAAATTTTCCTTTACAATCCGTCCCAGATTTTCCTCAGCACTTCCCGGCTCCGGTCCATAATTGTTGGCAAGGTCAAAGTGCGTGACGCCATTGTCAAAAGCGGTAAAACACAGCTTCCGCATTGTCTCATAGACGCCGGTGCTGCCAAAATTATGCCAGAATCCCAGCGAAACTGCCGGAAGCCTGAGTCCGCTGCTGCCGCAGCGGTTGTAGGTCATTCCATCATATCTTGCGTCTGCTGCCTGATACATATACTCTTTCCTTTCCTACTCCCGTCCAGCCTCTGCCTGAACCTCGCGGATAGCTGCGTCGATCTGTGCCTCTACGGATACCGGCTTCTGGACCGGTGCTTCCGGCTGCTTCTTTACTTTCTGTACGGTCAGCGGCATATTAACGCCCAGCGGATTGAGAACGATGCCCTTTGCCTCCTCCGGGAGTACCTGAGCCAGCTTGAGCGCATCTACGACAACCGGGCGGAATTTCTTCTCACGGTTGAAGCGCTGGAACTCGATCACATCCGTAAAGATCGGCTGGAAAATATCTCCGCTCTTTAATTTAACCAGCGGAATGCCATTTCCTTCCTCTGGAAGCGGCACGATATAGCGGCCCTTCGTGAAGTGCGCGCCGATCTCCTCCTGTAAATCGTTTAATTCCGGCGTAATCTCCTGATTTGGCTGACGGCGCAGATCCTGCATATAGTAAAGCATCGTCAGGTGCAGCTCCGGGTTCTCCACCCAGACTTTTCCATTCTTGCTCTCCTCCGGGTCTTTGCGTCTTACAAACTCGGTCAGCTGAATCATCTTCTGCTCCTCGCCCACGTGTACCTGGATAGCATTGACACCCATCGTGTAAAGGCTGGTATAGAAAAGCAGAAGGCTCTTTCTGTCCACCTTCGCGATTCCTACCGGAATCTGCTGCTCTGCCAGCTTCTGTGCGCCTGCCTTTGCGCCCTCTTCGTCCGTAAACAGCAGGATGGCATCATCCATTGTTTCCGGATCACAGTATACATACGGCTCTTTCGTACATCCGGAAAGAATGGCATATAAGGAATCTGCCTCTCTTAACTTCTGTGCGAAGATATCCGGCTCCTGTTCATTCGTATTTGTCTGCTTTGTCTCGTTTTCCATCCGTCTAATCTCCTTTTTATTGAATCGTCATCAATGCCTCAAAATCAGCCCGTGCAAATCGGTGGTAAATCGTGTGCCCCATCTCCTCACGGATACAGTAATCATATGCATCAATGCTGCTGTCTGTAAAATAAATGACATAATCAAAATCCATGCCATCCGGCATCTGCCGGCACTCATACGCGCCGAATTTTTCAAACACAGCGGTAATCTCTTCCTTTGTGCAGGCGTGCTTTTCCCGAAACAACTGGATCAGCTCTTTTAAAAACGGCGGTTCCGGAACCTGCTCATGGACATACTCCACAAAATCCGGCGGGATCGTAAAGACGATCCGATCGGCGTGGATCCGAATCTGGGTATCTCCCATTTTCTCCTTCTTCGCCTCCAGCTCATGCCGTATCTTCTTCGCCAGCTCCCGGATATCCGTCTCCTGTATCTCCAGCATCGCATTCAGGGAAGAAAGCGGATAATAAAGGCGCATCGTCTCCCTGGCATAACCAAGTTTTAGCTGCGCCTCTTTGATCTGATCCGTCATATTTTGAATTAAAGCTTCCAGTCTCATGTCATACTCCTGCCTCGGAAACGAAACCTCCGTCCCCGGCATCTTTATTGGGTCGATTGAATCATTGATAAGTACCTTTTTCACAATCTCTCTCATTATAACAATTTACCGAAAATGCGTCAATATGCGGATATTTGCTTTTTCGGTTTCATAGTTATTGGGCACGTATACGTGAACAGTGACACGCATATGTGCCCAGTAACAGACCTCTACAAATAGCAGGTCGTAAAATGCGCCTCGCCCTCGTCATCCAGATCCATGAGCATGTAGCTCGGGCGTCTGCCCTCCTGGCGCGGAAACGAAAGACTGCCCGGATTCAACACAGTCAGATCCCCGCGCCGCTCCAGATACGGCTTGTGGGTATGTCCAAACATCGCAATCTGCACGCCGCGATCCTGTGCCTCATCGATCAGGCGCTCCGTCCCAACCGATACGCTATAAAAATGACCGTGGGTCAGAAATGCGCGGTATTTTCCAATCGAAATCTCCTTCTCGCGGTCCAGATGGGAGAAAAAATCATTATTTCCCAGCACCATATAGACCTCGCAGTCCGGGTTCTGCTCCTTACACCACGACGTAATCATGTCCTCACTTCCCTCGGCGTCACCCAGATGAATGAACATGTCAAACGGTGCTTCATTCTGGATGACTTCCAGCAGATTACCATCCCGACGGTGGGTGTCGCTTGTAATTAATATTTTTTTCATCACTCGCCAAGCGCCTCCTTCAGCGCATCCTTCATCCGCTCCAGCGCCTTGCCCCGGTGGCTGATACGGTTTTTCTCCTCCATCGTGAGCTCTGCTGACGTTTTGCCGTACTCCGGCAGCCAGAGAATCGGATCATATCCAAATCCGCCATTTCCAGCCGCTTCCTTTGCAATCTCGCCCTCCATCGCCGCTTCTGTGTGAAGCACTCTGCCATCCGGCAGCACTGCCGCGATATTGCACATAAAACGGGCGCTCCGCTCTTTTCCTTTTGCATCCTTCACGCGCTCAATCAAAATCTGGTTCTTTTCCTCATACGGTGTGTCCCCTAAATACCGCGCTGAATAAACGCCCGGCTCGCCGTTTAAATAATCTATCACCAGTCCAGAATCATCTGCCAGCACAATGCCGCCCGTCTTCTCCCAGACTGCCTTCGCCTTGATCTCTGCATTCTCGCGGAAGGTGGTTCCATTTTCCTCGATCTCGCCTTCAAATCCAGCCTCGCGCATCGTAACAATCTCACGGTTTAAATCCTTTAAAATCTCACGGATCTCTTTCAGCTTTCCCGCATTTCCCGTCGCAAATATAATTTTCTCGCTCACTTTTCCTCGCTCCTTTATCCTCAAACAGCATGGCTTTTCATATCCCGACATTCCGAATCACCGTTCTTCAAAAACAGCTTCCGCCATACCTTCACATCCGTACCAGCAATCAATTCTAGGAATCCACATTCCTCGTATACGCTTTCAAACACACATTGCAGTTTTGCTCCGTCTCCACGCGCTCCCAGGAGGAACCGCGGTAACTGATATAGCCTTCACCGTCGCTTAAATCGACCGTCAGTCCCTTATCCGGCGAACTGTACTCGATCGCCACCGGATGAATCGCTCCCGGCGTCGTGATCTCGACAATCACGGCAAACCGTTCGCCTGCCTCCAGCGTCACCGTCTTATCCAGCAAAACCGTATAATATCCGGCGTTCGCAACCTCCCCGGAAGCCACCTTTCTGCGCCGCCCGAACTGGGAGCTGCCCTCGGCGTCCGTCACGGTATATACCTGATACGATGTATTTTCCCCGGTTGCATAGAAGCCGACTGCCTCCAGCTCTTCTTTCTCCTCTGCCGTATAAATATTGGCAAAAAATGCCGATTCTTTTCCGTAACCGAGCTGCCCGACCCAGCCGCACAGATCTGTCTGGTAAATGTGGTCGTAATTATCTGCCGACTCGATTCCGGAATAGAGAATGTTGTGGATCCCAATATTTGTATCATAGTAGGACACGTAAAAATACCCATCGTCCCCAAATTCGCCGCCCCAGCTGTTGGCGCAGATAAACGCGCCATCCCCCTCCGGCGGCTGGTTAAAATTGTCTCTCGAATAGTGGTCATCCCAGCCGATGATCACAACGTCATGATTGGGCTTCTCATCGCCATTATACCAGTACGCCCCTGTCTCTTTCCGGTAATAATGCGTATCGTCGCGGTCACTGACCATCGCCGTATACAGGGAGCTCTGAACGCCTCCGTACAGATAAACCGCCCGTTTAACCGCCTCATAATCCTTCTCCGGCAACACCTGTATCTCCTGCACATGACAAGCAGGGCTTAAACCGTCAGGCGAATAGCCGTCGCCGTATGGATCCTCTTCTTCCAGCACCGGTCCCTGCCACGCCAGCAGATACGCCATCGACATCGTATACTCGCCCCCGGCATTCTGTGAAAAATGGAAGCTGTTCCGGAGGGACATATGATCCTCCGAAAAGCTGACATTCCACTCCGGCCGGACACGACTTTCCAGCGCCATCACCGATGCAAACGCCCAGCACGTTCCGAGACTCCCCTGGTTTTTAACCGCCGGTGCCCGGCCAGCCTTCCGGTAATCATAGGATTCCGGCAAAAACGTGGCTGGATCCTCTGACCCAGTCAGTTCCATTTTCCGGTTCTCTGCATCCCAATTTTCTTCATAGGAAAATACCTCCGTCACCGCCTCAAGCGGCACATACAGGATTCCATTTTCCCACTCTGGGGCTGCTGCAATCGTCTGGCTCTCCTCCCCAAGCAAAAGTTCCGGGCTTCCGACCGTCATCTCCGCATGAGTATTGCCGCGCTCCATCACAAGCCGGTTTCCATCGTAGAGAAGCGCCGCACAGGAAAGCGCGTCCGGCAGCATCCCATACGGTATCATAAACTGCCCGTCCTGCGACATTCTCAAGCTTCCAAGCTGCGGATCGACCATTGTTCCATCGACTTCCAGCGTGATCGGGCTGTCATTAATCTCCTCGGCCATCTGCTCATACCACTCCGGCTGCCACTCGGCGCTCTCCTCCGTCTTTTCCACCTGCTTCGGAATATGAATCAGACGGTTCTCGCGTACCAGAAATCCCAGCAGAAGCACCAGAAGCGCCCCATAGAAAACATTACGCTTCAACCTGATCCCCCGTTTTTCTTCTCGGCGGCTTCGGACCCATAAACTGATAATAATACGTCTTCATCATACCATTGTAGATTTTCCGGTTCTTGTCCGCTTTCCTGCCAATATAGCGCTCTGCGTCCTCATACGCGGTAATCAGGTACATCGACCAGGAATCCAGCGCCTTAAACCGTTCACCGATCGTCTTATAGAGCGCTGGAAGGTTCTTTTTCTCCTCGATACGCTCGCCGTAAGGCGGGTTTGTGATAATAAAGCCATATTTCTTCGGATGGCTCAGCTGCGCCACCGGGCGCTCCTGGAAATGAATCATGTGATCCACTCCGGCTCTCTCCGCATTTTCCCGCGCCGCCTTGATTACCTCTCCGTCAATATCGTAGCCCTGAATGTCTACCTTTACGGTATCATCCACCATCTCGGTCGCTTCATCGATCGCGTCGTACCAGCATTTCTTCGGAATCAGGTTTGTCCAGCTCTCCGACAGGAAGGAACGGTTCATGCCCGGTGCCATATTTGCCGCGATCATCGCCGCCTCGATTGGGAAAGTACCGCTTCCGCAGAACGGATCGACCAGAATCCGGTCCGCTTTCCACGGAGTCAGAAGAATCAGCGCCGCTGCCAGTGTTTCCGTGATCGGCGCCTTACTCGTCATCTGACGGTAACCGCGCTTGTGCAGCGACTCGCCGCTCGTATCGATACCGACTGTCACCTGATCCTTATAGAAAAAGACGCGCAGCGGATATTCATTGCCCGTCTCCGGCATCCGGTCCAGATCGTAATATTCCTGCATATGACGGGCAATCGCCTTTTTCATAATTCTCTGGATATCTGACGGGCTGAACAGCTTACTCGAAATAGACGACGCCTTTTTAACCCAGCATTTACCGTCCTTCGGAAGATATTTCTCCCACGGAATCGCACGGGTCGCCTCAAACAGCTCGTCAAAGGTCACTGCCTTGAAGCTTCCCACTTTTAAAAGGACGCGCTCCGCCGTCCGCAGAAAAATATTCGCACGGCAGATCGCCTCCGCATCGCCGATAAAGGTTACGCGACCATTTTCCACCTCGGTAACCTCATAGCCCAGATCCACTACCTCTTTTTTTAACACTGCTTCCAGTCCAAAATGACAGGGAGCAATCAGTTCATATCGTTCCAATCTTTTTTCCTCTTATCTCTCTGTGGATTCATTGCCAAATCATTTCATGCAAAGAATCCTTTTATTTTCATTACAGTCTTCACCATTTTTATTCTAGTTGACTGGTCTGCATCTGTCAATGAAAAGCCGCGGCAAAAGTGTCTATCTCAGGCTGCACTGATACTGTTCACGCATACGTGCCCAGTAACGGAATTTGCCGTGGCTTCGCATTTAAATACGGCAAATTCCTGCTGCCACCACGTTTTCTTACGGCACTTTCGGTTCCAAAAGTGCCTACCCGTGTACAATAACACTGCACTGATACTTCCCCTGATAAAAGCGGTAACCGCCGCCCAGATTATAAACCTCATATCCCATCCGGTCATACCAGCCGCACACCAGAAGGCTTTCACTCCCCCGCGCACAGTAAAACAGAAGCGGACGTTCACCTGTAAGTGTCTGCCGGTTATCCTGAAGCCATAAAAATGGAATATTTTCCGCCTCGCAGAGGTGAGACACATTATATTCTTCCGGCGTCCGAAGGTCAATCAGCCGTCCCGTGTACCCTTGCTCCAGCCACGCGTCCAGATACCGCACCGGTATGGTCTGATACATCCGTCATCCCTCCTCATTTTATACAAAAACGGTTTCTGACAGAACCCGATTTCTTTTTTACCTCTATGTAATATTAATATATGCTTTGTCCGGCGGACAGGTGTCAGAGGAGATGCGGCAGCCTCTTCCATTGGCACGAAAGTACAAAAGACGAACAAATGCCGGGAAACGGTGGATATTCCGCATTCCCGGCATTCACTATTTTTTCTCTTATCTGCCTGTCTCATCAGTCACAATCGCTGTAATCATCCTCTGTCTTGTCCTGATACTGGTTTTTAGAGCTATTTCTGGAACGGTTCTGGCTCTGGTTCTGCATGCGGTTCTGGCTCTGGTTGGAACCATAATTAGAGCTGTTCTTGGATGCATTTTTGGTGCTGTTTTTCTCGGCACTGTTATCATAGTTGCTGTAACTGTTTTTGCTTGACATAAGTCATTCCTCCTAAATTCCTGCCCTGTCAGGTTTTCTACGTGTCGGTTCCGGCTTCCTGTGAACAGCCGCTTAACCGTCACTTTCTTGTTACAGGTCTTAGTATGGAATTTTACTGCGAAAGTATGCAGGGTAATTCTTACTTTTTATGCCAGTAATATTTTTTTGTTTCATCGGACGCAATTTCCTATGAAATCAAAAAACATCTGCATCCAACCCTTTTTTCATGAAAAGGTTCAATGCAGATGTTTCGTAAATTCATTCTTAACCCAGCACGTTCACAATCTTAACCGGTGTGCGGTAGTTCCATGGGGAAGTCTTGATGCCGGTTCTTTCAGTTGAAGCATGTACCACTTTGCCGTCGCCGATATACATCGCTACATGGTTGATACCTCTTCCGCTTCCGTAGAAAATCAGGTCGCCCGGCTGCATCTGGTCAGCGCTGATTGCTGTACCCTGCTTGGACTGGGAAGTTGAAGAACGGTTCAGGCTCACACCGGCACCGTGCTGCATCACATATTTCGTAAAACCAGAACAGTCAACCCCTGTGTGCGGGTCGCTGCCGCCAAATTTATAACGTCCACCTACAAACTGCAGTGCATAATTGACTAACTGCTCTCTGGTCGAGAGATTGCTCTGCTCTGCGACAAATGCATCTGCGACTGCAGCTGCTTCCTCTGCCTTGCTGAGCATAACGCTACTCTGAACCTTCAAATAGCCTTCCATCTCACCGGCCGCTACCTTGATCCAGCTGTCATCTGCCTTTCCAACTACGTCATAGGACTCGCCCTTTTCAGCCATCGCTACTACTTCTGAGTTTTCATCCTCATCCGCATAGATCGAAAGGTCTGCTGCCACGGTTGCCACCATGTCGCTCTCATAACCTGTAGACGGCCCCGCAAAAGCTGCCTGCGCGCTGCCAATGGTCAGCATTGAGCACACGCATACCATACTGAAAAGTTTCTTTGTTCTATTTAAATTCATGCTTCAAAACTCCTTAATTAGATTTTGTGATTCCCGCAGATATTGCTGAAACAAAAGAATCGAGTCCCAATCGCTGTGGTGCTATCTATCGGTCGAAATGTTACATAATTATTAAATCTTGTTACGTTATTATTATATTTTCTTTTCTTTTCGTTGTCAAGGAAATGACGGATCTTTTATATTTATTTAAGATTTTAATTTCGGACAAAAAAACGCAAAAATACAGGGAATTTCAACCATATTGGGACAAAATATTTTTGCCCCAGGCTGCCGAAATTCCCTGTATTTTCAAGTGTTTTTTATATCATCTCATATATAATGCAAATCACGATTCTGAAACATATTTCATAATTCTAAGATTCTGTCTCTGGCAAAATTTTATTTTCATTTTTCACCAGCCGTGTCCAGCGTAAACCAGAACTCCACACCGTTCTCATGGTTCTTCACACCGCACGCCTTATGGTGCATCTCCATGATCGCCTTGACGATCGAAAGCCCGATGCCGCTGCCGCCATATTCCCGCGTTCTCGCTTTATCTACCTTGTAAAACTTCGTCCAAAGGTTCGGAAGCGCTTCGTCCGGGATCGGATTTCCCGTGTTAAATACTTCCACGCAAACCTCTTTTCCATCGCGCCGGTGGTCAATCCGAATCTGAATCTTCTTCTCCCTGCCACCCACATGATGAATCGCGTTCGTCAGGTAATTGGTGATGACTTCCTCTATTTTAAATTCATCGCCCATGACGTAGACTGGTTCCTTCCCGTCAAAATCCACAGTCAGCTCATTCTGCTTAAGCAGCACACCGGAAGAAGAAATCACACTGGCAATCAGCTCCGTCAGGTCAAACCGCTCCACAGACAGCCGTTCTCCCCCAAATTCCAGCGCCGTCAAGGTCAGAAGCTGGCGCACCATCCGATTCATTTTCCCAGCCTCGTCCATGATAACGCCGCAGTAATAATCGCGGTTCTCCTTGTCCTCCGCCATGCCCTCGACGAGTCCTTCCGCATAGCCCTGAATCAGCGCGATCGGCGTCTTTAACTCATGCGACACATTCGCAATGAACTCCTTCCGCATCTCATCGATCTGCACTTTCTCGTCAATATCCTTTTTAAGCTGTGCATTCGCCTCTTTCAGTTCCCCGATCGTTGTCTTGAGGCGCTCCGAAAGCACATTCATGCTGTTTCCAAGCGTATCAATTTCCTCCGTCGAGCGGCGGCTTGTCTCATAGCGGGCATCAAAATCCAGGTTCGACATCTTTTCCGACAGCTCCGACAGCCGTTTGATCGGCATCGTAATGTGCCGGGTAATAAAATAAATCAGAATACTTCCCGCCAGAATTACCACGATTCCAACAAACATCAGAAACCGGTTTGAGATAGCCGCGCTCTCATGGATGCTCTCCATCGGCATCGTCATGATGAAAATGGTCGCATTATCCGAGAAAAATCCCCAGCTTTCCAGATAAAACGTCTTGCTGAGCGGGTCAAACGTCTTCTGAATCATGTAGTTGTCATATTCCCGCAATACATCCCGCTTCGCCCCCGCATGACCGACGATATAGCGCCGCACCCGGTCACGCATGACTTCCACATCCCGCGCCGAGGAGACGAGTGTCTGGTCACTCTCGCTGTCATATAAAAGCAGGGAAATATTCGACCGGTCACGCAGCTCGCGGATCACATTTGCCAGCCGGACACCGCCGCTCGAAGCTTCCTCCCCATCCAGTTCATCCGCCGATGCATCCTCCGAGTCATCCTCCAGCACCACCGTGTCACCTTCCGCATATTCACCCAACGCATCCTGTGTCTCATCGCCAGCCCTATCACCGGTTCCATTTTTACCAGACTGAGCCGAACCGCCATCCGCACTGTCCATATCAGAACTTCCATCTTTCGACTTCTGGTACTCTTTCCAACCCGAATTCAGCTCCGCCTGTGCGTCCTCCAGCGAACTCTCGCCATTCCGGACCTCATCCTGGATAATCGCGTCAATCGCCCGATATCCCTTTTCCAGCGTATGAATCTTATAATTCTGGTAATATCCGGACAGAAACCAGTTATTGATACACCAGATAAGCGCGATTGCAACCGTCATCAACCCGGCAAATATGATTGTAAATTTCCATCGGACCGAACGTTTCATTCGCTTACCTCAAATTTGTAGCCCATGCCCCAGATCGTCTTGATGTACTCGCCTTTCTCGCCCAGCTTACTCCGAAGCTTCTTCACATGCGTATCGATCGTCCGCGCATCGCCGAAATAATCATAATTCCATACATTATTCAGAATTTTTTCTCTCGAAAGCGCAATTCCCTGATTCTCTGCAAAATACGTCATCAGCTCAAATTCCTTGTAGCTTAAATCCACCGGTTTTCCATCCACGCTGACCTGATGTGCCGTCTTATCAATGTGGATGCCGCCCACATCGATCACATCCTGGCTGCCGCCGTTGCTGCGGCGCAGGATCGCCTCCACACGTGCGACCAGGATCTTCGGACTGAACGGTTTGGAAATATACTCATCCACGCCCAGATTAAAGCCCTGCAGCTCGTCGCTCTCCTCGCCTCTCGCCGTCAGCATGATGATCGGCACCTGCGAATACTTGCGGATCGTCTTCACAACCTCCCAGCCGTCCATCTTCGGCATCATCACATCCAGAAGAATCAGCGCAATGTCCTTCTGCTGGAAAAACAGATCCACCGCCTCCTCGCCGTCCCCGGCTTCCAGCACCTGATACCCTTTAATCGAAAGGAAGTCCTTCACCAGCTTCCGCATCCTCGCCTCATCGTCCACGACCAGTATTTTAATCTTATCCATAAAATCTTCACCTCATTTATTTTACTCTGCCGTGTATGACAGAACCTTTTTCCACGCTGTCATATCCTGATTACATTCTCAATCTGTCTGTATTTTAGCAGATTCGGGTGGGAGATTCCATAGGTTCACAAAAGATTCATAGTTTCTGCCACATATAGAAAAGAGAGTCCTTTTCCATCCTCCTGAGTTCCCCAATGCAAGCAATTTATATATTCAGTTGCCAAGGACAAATGGAACTTTTTCATCTCACACGCAAAACAGGACTGTCCGACAAAATCCAGTATTTCCCTGCATTTCTCATCCAGCCCTGTTTGCTTTCTATTTCACAGTCTTCCCAGGCTGTTCCATATCTTATATTTTATTCTTCGGTCTTCTCCGCTTCATCGCTCTCGACCACACCAATGGAAAGATCTTCAAGCTGTTTCGGATCAACCTGAGACGGTGCTTCCATCATCAGGCAGGAAGCATCTTTTACCTTCGGGAATGCGATGACGTCGCGGATGCTGTCTGCGCCGACCATCAGCATAACCATACGGTCCATACCGTAAGCCAGACCAGCGTGCGGCGGTACTCCGTATTTGAATGCGTCTAACAGGAAGCCGAACTGCTCCTGTGCTTTCTCCTTCGTGAATCCAAGTACCTCAAACATCTTCTCCTGGATGTCTGCCTGATGGATACGGACAGAACCGCCGCCCATCTCGGTACCGTTCAGGACGATATCGTATGCTTTTGCACGTACCTTGCCCGGATCGGTATCGATCAGCGGAAGATCCTCTTCCATCGGCATGGTAAATGGATGGTGCATAGCTACGTAGCGATCCTCTTCCTCTGAATATTCAAGCAGCGGGAACTCGGTTACCCACAGGAACTTGAAATCATCCTTCTTTAAGAGGTCAAGCTGTCTAGCGATCTCCAGACGTAAGTTTCCAAGTACATCAAATACAACTTTATCCTTGTCAGCTGCGAACAGAAGCAGATCGCCCGGCTTACCGCCCATAGCAGCCACCAGTGCATCCAGCTCTTCCGGCTTCATGAACTTGGAGAAGGAGCACTTGTAGGTACCGTCCTCATGGATTGCCAGATATGCAAGACCTTTTGCACCAAAGCCTTTTGCGTACTCAACCAGCGCATCGATCTTCTTTCTCGGCATAGCGCCCTGTCCTTCTGCGTTGATACCGCGGACAGAGCCGCCATTTTCCAGTGCACTCTTAAATACAACGAACTCGCAGTCTTTTACTACATCCGATACGTTTTTCAGCTCCATGCCGAAACGCAGATCCGGCTTATCGGAACCGAAACGATCCATTGCCTCGCGCCAGGTCATACGCTGGATCGGAAGCTGCAGATCGTAATTGCAGATCTCCTTGAAGAGCTTCTTTAACAGACGCTCATTGACATCCAGAACGTCCTCAACGTCAACGAAAGAAAGCTCCATATCGATCTGGGTAAACTCAGGCTGACGATCGGCTCTTAAGTCCTCGTCACGATAGCAGCGTGCCAGCTGGAAGTAGCGGTCATATCCAGAACACATCAGAAGCTGTTTTAACAGCTGCGGAGACTGCGGCAGTGCATAGAAGCTGCCCGGATGTACACGGCTCGGTACCAGGTAGTCTCTCGCGCCCTCCGGAGTACTTTTAATCAGAGTCGGAGTCTCAATCTCAAGGAAGCCTTCCTCTGCTAAGAATGCACGGGTCAGGATAGCCACGCGGCTTCTTGTCATCAGGTTTCTCTGGATATCCGGACGTCTCAGATCCAGGTAACGGTATTTCAGGCGAAGATCCTCTTTGGTTTTGGAGTTCTCCTCGATCGGGAACGGCGGTGTCTCAGACTCTGCCAAAATGCGGAGGTAATCCGCGCGGATCTCAATCGCACCTGTCTTTAAGTTTTCATTTACTGCACCGGAACGTGCCTCTACGCGTCCGGTTACAGCGATAACGAACTCGCTTCTCAGCTTTTCTGCCTTTGCAAAGCTCTCAGCGCCGCAGTCAGCTTCCTCGAAGATCAGCTGCAGGATACCGGAACGATCCCGCAGATCCACGAAAATAATGCCGCCTTTATTTCTGCTCTTCTGAACCCAGCCCATAACGGTTACTTTCTCACCGATATTGGCAGTTCCCAGCTCGGTACAGCGATGGGAACGTTTCAGTCCTGCCATAGATTCTGCCATGATAGTATTTCCTCCGTTTATTATAGTTTTATCTGAAAAATTCAAAAACTGAATCACTTCAAACTGTCTTTGTAAAATTCCACGATCTCCTCGTAGCCGTCCTTCGCCAGCTGCTCCTTCTGGAATTTCTTGTTCTTGTTCATCTGTGCGACTGCCACGCGGGTGCCGTTAGCGCGCTCTTCCTGTGCTTTCTTTAAGACGGCACGGAACTGCTCGCCGCTTAAACCTTTCTCATACAGGAATGCTTTCTTGCCGGCTGCCTCCGGTACTTTGAAACCGGAATCCATCAGGATCGTGATGATACGCTCAAAACCGATGGAAAATCCGCACGCCGGTGTATCGACGCCGGTAAATTTGCCGATCAGCTTGTCGTAACGTCCGCCGCCTGCAACGGAGCCGCCGAAGCCTTCCATGGAAACCTCAAAAATCGTTCCGGTATAGTAGCCCATGCCGCGCACCAGCGTCGGGTCAAATTCAAGACCGAATTCGATGTCTGCAACCGCTTTAACAGTCTCCATGATCGTTGCCAGATTCTCTGCCTTTGCCGGATCCATCACGCCGGAGAGCTTCTCGCCCAGCGCGCGGACGCCTGCCGCATCGTTCTGAATCTCTGCCAGAAGTCCGGTGTATTTCTCAACCGCCTCTGGCGCATAACCTTCTGCAAGCAGCTCTTCGCGGACACCGTCCAGACCGATCTTATCCATCTTATCGAGAATGATAAATACCTTATCGGTCTCATTTTCCGGGAATCCGCTGTAATCTGCCATGCCCTTTAAGATCGCACGGTCATTGACGCGGACAGTGTATGCCTTGTCCGGGCAGATGCGCTTCAGCGCCTTGGTAAGCGCCAGAATCTCCTCGATCTCAGCCAGGTTTGTCGCATCACCTAAAATATCGATATCACACTGTACAAACTGACGGAAACGCCCCTTCTGCGGACGATCGGCACGCCATACGCTTCCGACCTGCAGCGCCTTGAACGGCGCTGATAAATTAGCAGAATTGTTTGCATAATAACGGCTGAGCGGCAGAGTTAAGTCATAGCGGAGACCACCGTCTACGACATCTGCCTCTGTCTGTGCTGCCTCGACGTTCAGCTTCTCGCCTCTCTTTAAAATCTTGAAGATCAGCTTCTCATTGTCGCCGCCCTGCTTGCTGGTCAGGTTCTCAATGTGCTCCACGCACGGAGTCTCGATCGCTGAGAAGCCGTATCCGCGGTAGGTATCTTTGATGATATTCAGCACATAATCCCGGATCTCCATCTCGCCCGGAAGAATGTCCTTCATGCCTGTAACTGGTTTTTTCTTTAAAGCCATGTGTCAAACTCCTTCTATGTCTTTCTGCGACCATATTTCCCGCGCAAAGAAAACTTCACTTTTCCATGCTGGAAACTGGATTTTTATGTTTCTCTGTTACAAAGTGTTTTTCTGCATCTGACACCCTGTATCTGTGAATTTTTCGTTTTTACTCTCTTCGTCCAAGCAGCTTCTCTTTCCGCCCGATCATCTCATCGATCCGGTCGATATACTGCTCAACTTCCTTGACGTTCTCCGCCCTCTCAATCCGGTTTTCTGCCGGGAAATAAACCTTGGTAGTCGTTCCCGCACCGCAGGCGGCGATCGTCTGTTTTTCTTCCATAATCAATATATTATAGAGACATTCCTTGCCCGGAACCGCATAACCGACATTTTCAAAATTGCCCGCCATATTTTTCTGGCGGTAGAGATAGTACGGTTTCAGTCCCATCTCCTCGGCATACTGCGCGGTCAGGTCAATCATCTCCTGTGTATTGACAATCTTCAGATTTCCGTAGCGCTCCTTATAGATATTCAGGCGCGCCGCGCGCTTGATCGCCAGCGAATGCACCGTCACGCTGTCCGGTCTGAGTGCCTTGATCTCCTCCATTGTCTGGCGGACATCGTCGATCGTCTCCTCCGGCAGACCCACGATCAGGTCCATATTGATATTGTCAAATCCCAACTCCCGCGCCAGCAGGAATTTTTCCTTCACATCCTCCACCGTATGACGGCGTCCGATGAGGTCAAGCGTCGCCTGCTTCATCGTCTGCGGATTGATGGAAATACGGGAAATGCCGTGATTCCGGAGCACCTGCAGCTTTTCGCGCGTGATGCTGTCCGGACGTCCCGACTCAACGGTAAATTCAACTGCCTGTTCCACCGGGAATAATTCTTCCACCTTTGTCAGGATCTCATCCAGATCCTGCGGATTTAACGAGGTCGGTGTGCCGCCTCCAAAATAGATGGTCGAAAGCGGGCGATCCTTCATCTGCTCCGCCACATATTCCATTTCCTTAAAAAGCGCCTCTTTGTAGAGGTCCATCCGTTTTTCCCATTTCACAATCGGAAACGACGTAAACGAACAGTACAGGCAGGTCGTCGGACAGAACGGGATTCCCACATACAGGCTGTACCCATTCTCATAATCGATCGTGGACAGCAGGCGTCTCTCGCGCTCCGCCACGTCGATGCTCAGATCGATCTTTTCCTTGCTGGTGAAATACGTCTCGCGCATATAGGTCTCGATCTGCTCGTCCGTCCAGCCATCATACAGCTTCGTGAGCGCAATCTTCGTCGGACGGATGCCGGTAAGCGTCCCCCACGGAAGCTCTCTGCCGGTCTGGGCACTCAAAAGACGGTATAACGTCTGTTTGATCTCATTTTTCGTCTCAAAACGGTTGGAAAAATCCGGATAAATCAAAGCAAAGTGAACGGCATCTTTCTTCACCGGCGTCACATCCAGGGAAAACGAGTTTCCGTCCCGGACTCCCCGCACAATCAGATCCGCCTCCCCGGCTTCCTCTTCCTTGTGCGTAAATGTCTCGCCCGGATAAAATGCCATCAGGAGCTCACGGATATCCTGTTCAAAGGACGCGTCATTTAACAAAATCGCTATCATGCTTCGCGCCCCCTGTATCCCGCCAGCGGATTGTACTGTTTTTCGTCGGCGATCGTCGTATATCCCATGTGTCCCGGATATACATTCGTATCATCCGGCAGGTTCAGAAGGATATCTGCCACCGAATGAATCATCTGACGTCCGCTTCCAGTCGGGAAATCGATGCGTCCGTAAGAACCTTCAAATAAGGTATCTCCCGAAAACAGCACCTTCTCTGATTTTACATAATAACAACAGGAACCTTCTGTATGTCCCGGTGTATGAAGCATCTGGAACGTGTAGCCCGCTGCCTCGAACGTCTCTCCATCCTTCAAAAGCATATCCGCTTTCAGATGCAGACCGCCGCCCTGAAACTGGACGGACAGGTTCTTATCCGGATCCGCCAAGACCGCCTGCTCCTGCTCACAGGCATAGACCGGCACGCCCAGATCCCGTCTCAGCTCTTCCATCGCCGTCACATGGTCAAAATGTCCATGAGTCAGCAGAATCGCCTTTGCCTTCGCTCCGGTCTGCGCCAGTGCATCCTCGATCCGCGCCGCCTCATCGCCCGGATCGACAATCACAGCTTCTTTCGTCTCCGGATGCACCGCAATATAACAGTTCGTCTGGACCATTCCCACGATCAGCCGTTTTATCTCCATCTTTTCCTCCTAATAATATGTGAAACTTTCACAGGGTGTAAGTACCTGTGAAATATAGAGAGAACCGCTTATCCGGCAGTTCTCTCTATATCTAATACTCCTTCAATCTGTCTGAGTTTATCAGATAATTTATTTAATTCCTCAATTCCGTGAATATCGAACGTCATGACGATCGTCGCCTTGCCCTGCTTGCTTGTCCGCACATTCATCGAGGTAATATCGATCTGGCGCTCGGTAAATACCTTGGAAATATCCACAAACATGCCGATGCGGTTGTTCGCATAGATCTTGATTTCGGTGGAATATTTTTCCGTGCCCGTCTGTGCTTCCGGCTGCTGCCACTCGGCTTCAATCAGGCGCTCACGCTCTTCCTGCGGCAGATTCATCACATTGATGCAGTCCGTCCGGTGGATCGAGATACCGCGTCCCCTTGTGACAAATCCGACGATCTCATCGCCCGGAACCGGGCTGCAGCACTTCGAAAAACGAACCGCCAGATCGTGGATTCCCTTGACAACGATACCACTCTTCGACTTCCCGGCTGCGATCACCGGAACCTTGTTTCCATCCGACGCCATGTTATCGAGGATCGTCGTGTCGGTTACTTCCTTCTTTAACTTCTTGTTGCGCTCATCCAGCATCTTGTTGATGACCTGTCCCTCTTTGAGGGCGCCATGTCCGATCGATGCCAGAACGGAATCCCAGTCACGGTACGCATAGCGCTTCATGACCTTTTCCATATATTCCGGTTTATTTAACTCTGAATAATTGATGTCCTTCGCCTTACAATATTTATCCAGAAGCGCACGGCCGCGCAGGATATTGTCCTCTTTCAGCTCGCTCTTGAACCACTGGTTGATCTTATTCTTCGCCTGTGTGCTCTTAACCAGTTTCAGCCAGTCGCGGCTCGGTCCCTTGGAATTCTGGGAGGTAATAATCTCGACACGGTCACCATTTTTAATGACATAATCGATGTTGACCAGTTTTCCGTTGACACGGGCACCAACCATCTTGTTGCCGACCGCACTGTGGATCGAATACGCAAAATCGATCGGGGTGGAACCGCTCGGCAGGTTCTTGACATCGCCCGTCGGGGTAAAGCAGTATACATCATCCGTAAAGAGATCCAGATCACTCTTTAAGAGACTTAAGAACTCTTTATTATCGGACATATCCCGCTGCCATTCCAGGATCTCACGCAGCCAGGAAAGCTTTGCCTCGGCGCTGTCAATCGCCGCCTTGCTGCTGCCGCTCTCCTTATATTTCCAGTGTGCCGCGATACCATACTCAGCGGTACGGTGCATCTCATAGGTGCGGATCTGAATCTCAAACGGCTGTCCGCTGCTGCCAATCAGAGTCGTATGCAGCGACTGGTACATATTCGGTTTCGGCATGGCAATATAATCTTTAAAACGTCCCGGAATCGGTTTGTACATCTCATGGATGACACCGAGCGCCGCATAACAGTCCTTCACGCTCTCCACGATAATCCGGACCGCAAAAATATCATAGATCTGATCCAGCGTCTTGTCCTGGTTTACCATCTTTTTATAGATGCTGAAGAAATGTTTCACACGGCCGTCTACCTTGGCTTCGATGCCCGCATCGTCCATATGTTTCTTGACTTCATCCATAATCTTATGGATAAACGCCTCCCTGGTGTCCTTACGGAGCGCCAGTTTTTCGGACAATTCTTTGTAAACCTCCGGCTGGAGATATTTGAGAGACAAATCATCCAGCTCGGTCTTGATCTTGGAAATACCGAGACGATCAGCAATAGGCGCGTAGATATCCATCGTTTCACGCGCCTTTTCTTTCTGTTTTTCCGGCTTCATATATTGAAGTGTCCGCATATTGTGCAGACGGTCTGCCAGCTTAATCAGGATAACCCGGATGTCCTTCGCCATCGCTAAGAACATCTTACGTAGGTTTTCCGCCTGAATCTCTACTTTATCGATCGTCCACGAGATCTGGGTCAGCTTGGTAACGCCGTCTACTAAAAGTGCTACCTCCTCGCCAAAGATCGCCGTGATCTCCTCCTCTGTCATGACCGTATCTTCCACGACATCGTGCAGGATACCTGCCACCAGAGTCTCTTTATCCAGCTCCAGATCCGCCAGAATGATCGCCACACAGAGCGGATGGATGATATACGGTTCACCTGATTTACGCCTCTGGTCCTTGTGTGCGTCATACGCGATCTGGTACGCTTTCTCAATCATGCTGATGTCATCCGACGGATGGTACTTGCGAATGGCGGCAATCAACTCATTATACAGTACCTCCGGACTCGTAAAATCCGCCGGCGCTTCAATTTCCTGATCCAGCTTTTTTATTTTATCCAAATTTCCCATATATGCCTCCTGACCCTTCCGTAGATAACTGAAACGCCTGCCGTTCGGAATCCGGAAAGCGGTTCACGCAAATGAAATAAAATATTATATAGAATACCCCTATTATACGAATATTTGACAAAAAATGCAACGGCAAACTATTTTGTTACTATTCACGCATACGTGCCCAGTAACGGAATTTGCCGTGGCTTCGCAAATTCCTGCTGTCGCCACGTTTTCTTACGGCACTTTCGGTTTCAAAAGTGCCTACCCGTGAACCGTTACCTATTTCCCCTCATAGGTAATTAGGGCATCCACCGCATATCCGTTCAGTTTTTCGCGTCCCTTTAAGCCTGCCAGCTCCATCACGCAGCAGATTTTTACAACCTCGCCGCCCATCTTCTCGATGAGCTTGACAATCGCCTCGGTCGTTCCGCCGGTTGCGATCAGGTCGTCAACGATAACTACCTTCTGTCCCGGTTTAATGGCATCCTCATGCATCTCCAGAACCGCGCTGCCATACTCCAGATCGTAGCTTACAGATACCGTCTTGCACGGCAGTTTGCCTTTCTTGCGGATCGGCACGAATCCCTTGTGCATCGCATATGCAACCGGCACGCCGAAAATAAACCCGCGGGACTCCGGACCAACCACAATATCATAATCCACGCCCTCTAAGGATTTCTGGATTCCGTCGATCGCAAGCTGCAGTCCGTCTGCATCCTGTAAAATCGTAGTAATATCGCGGAAAATGATACCCGGCTCCGGGAAGTCCGGAATGCTTCTTACATATTCTTCCAGCTTTTTCATGATTTTAACCTCTTTTCTATAAATTTTGTATCTCAATTTCTCAGTTTTAAATCGCCATCCGGCTCTTTTTCCACCGTTCTTCTCATTTTTGCAGAAGTTTTCCCCTGCTTCTTCTTCCTTATATACATAGAAGCCACAATCACCGCCAACACAAACAGCGCACCTCCGCTGATCAGCAGTCCCTCATGCAGTCCCTGCGGATAATACCTGAGTTCCACCGTATGGGTTCCCGCCGTCAGTTCCACGCCGGTAAATGCCTTCCAGACCGGACGCGTGATAGCTTCTTTTCCATCCACCGTGACCGTCCAGCCCTCGTCATACGGGATCGTGAGGAACAGCGTTCCGCCCTCGCCCGCGTCGATCGTGCCCTTCATCGCCTCCTCGCCCAATGTTTCCAGTTCAAATGGATGCTGGTTGAGGCGCTCATAGAGCGCACGCAGCCCGGCTTCGTCAAAGCGGTACGCGCTCGCGTCCATGCTTCCGGCACTGTCATTGCTCTCCAGCAGAATCAATGTGCCTGCCTTCACATATCCGGTTTCCACCAGATACCCGCGTTTCAACGTATCAATGCTGCGGCTCTCCCCGCCGACATCCAGTTTAACCGAATCAATCTGACGGTTTGCGACACTTATATAATACTCCCCATCTTCCGGTGCTGTAAAGGAAAAACGATTCCCCTGCTCCTCCCCGTCCGTGAAAATCAGGCACTCCGGCACGCCCAGCACATCCGATAAATCATTCTGGACATCCGCCGGCGAAGAAAGATCGCGTTTCCAGCCCGTTTCCACTATGTCCGGCAGGATAAAGCCGAGCGGCAGCGTCCACGGATTCTCATAGAGGTACGTGTCACCTGAAAATGCATAGAGCGACAGGCGCGGATTGTCCTGCTTGCCCCCATAGAGTGCATATTTGATTGAAAATAACGAATCCACCAGCGGCGTACTTCCCACAATGCTGTATGCGTTCGTCGAACCTTCGCAGCCCATCTGTTTGAAGAAATCCGTCACCCCGGCATTTGCCACCGATGAAAACAGAGATACGGATGGAAAATGCATCCACGCGCCATCATTTTTCGTGCGCGCATTCGTTTTATCAATCCGGTAAAATTCCGTCTTTTTGAGCGGCTCTGTCACCGCTGCAACATCCTGATTGTCTGCCACATAATCAGTCCGGCTCGTCGTCGGAATACTCGTTGCCGCCATATTGGCAAGCGCCTCCACACTTACCAGCGCCATCGCCAGAAGCGCCGCCGTGAACGCGAAATGTTCTTTATTTTGATAGAAATAAAAGACGCCCAGATACAGCAGCAGAAGCACCACTGCCACATACCAGACAACTGGCTCAAACGCATCGTCCGTCACCAGCTTTTCTGCCAGAATCACGTAGCCAATCGCGGCGGATGTCACCCCGGCAAACTGCCGTTTGGATATTTCATCCAGATATAGATACGCCCGGAAACACATCGTCAGCACCAGCGCGATATAGATAAACGACTGGCGGCACGGCAGGCTGTTCGGGTAATGGAAGCCATGCCAGATAAAATTCAGCACATTGAACGAAAAGCTGGCATAGAAAAAGAGCAACAGCACACCGTACACAACCTTTTCCCGGATCGCAATCCGGCGGTTCAGAAAATACAACCCCATGAAAATGTAAACTGCCACGCCGCAGTAGAGGTTCGGCCAATGGTCGAGTCCCGTCTCCACCTGTACATTTCCGATGTGCCGCGCGATCATGTCAAAGATCGGGAAGTAGATTTCCAGTGTGGTCGGAAAATTAAAATCGCCAGACGCCGTACTCTGCAGCGCCGCAATCTCCGGAAGAAGCACCGCAGCCGCCAGCGCACCCGCCAGAAGCGAATACACACCAAACAGGAAAAAGCTGTGCAGACAATCTTTCCATCCCGGCCGTTTCTCCAGAAACAGGAGCGCCACATAGTAAATCACCATGAAGAGGCATATCATAATTGATATATAGTAGTTGGACAGGATTGAAAGTCCCAGCATCAGGCAGTAAAAAAGCCCTTTTTTTTCGCGCACCAGCCGCTCCAGGCCGTGCAGGATCAGCGGCAGCAGCACGATGCAGTCCAGCCACATGATGTTCCAGCTATACGCCGCCATATAGCCGGACAGCGCATAGAATACGCCGAAATAGCACGCTCCAAACTTCTGTGAACCCGTGTACTTTTTCAGATACCACGCCATCGAAAGACCCGCCAGACCGCTCTTGAACACGATCATGTAGGTCATAAATTCGATAATCAGGGACGACGGGCATAACAGCAGCAGCCAGTTAAACGGGCTCGCCAGATAGTACGCATAGAGCGCGGCAAAGTTTACGCCCATGCCGACATCCCAGCTGTAAAGCAGGCTCTCGCCACTTAAAAGCTTATGCCGGAATTCCGAGAAAAACGGCGCATACTGGTGGTACATATCCGTCCGCAGGAAGCTTTCCTGCCCAAAGGGGAAAATACCGCGGTATGCAAAAATCAGGATCAAAATCACCACCGGCAGGAAAAATGCCGCCAGGAGATCATCCGACGGACGGAAAACCGCAGCCAGGCGCCCCATTCCGCGGGGTGATTTCTCTGGTTCATCCCACTCATCTAATTCATCTAATTCTTCCTGCTCCCAGTCATCGTCATTCAACTCATTAACGACATCTGCTCTGGACTCTGAAAGTTTAGATTTTCTGGCATCTTCTTCCTGTCTCCAGGCAGGCATTCGTTCAGCACGTCTCATATCTGTACAAGCGATCTCCGAATCCACGTCCGCACCTTCCCGCTCGTTCTCATACTCCTCTATTTTCCCCGTTGTTTCCGCTCCCGTAAGCTCCCTGAGTGCTTCTTCCAGTTTACTGGAACTTTCGTCTCGTTCTCTTTGCTCCATCTTCCCTCCATCCAGAATCCTGTTCAGGCGGCGTTTTCTCTACTCTTTCCGGTCTGTCTTCAGCATCCATTTCCGCTGTCATTTCCCCACACAGCCCTATTTCGAGGATTCTTTCTTTTTGAAAATAAATAATTTACTGCAAATATAATTCAACACCAGCGAGATCGCTGATACCACAATCTTACAGATCATATCCTGTTTGATTCCCATGCCGTCTACCATCACGATCATCGCCACATACGTGAACACCGATGTGAGAATACGGCAGGAGAAAAACGAAGCCATTTCCTTAAGAAGATATACAGGGTGGAAATTGTAGCTTCGGAATACCCAGATCTTGTTTGTCACATATGCAAACAGGATCGCCGCCGCCTGACAGCAGATCGTCGCCATACGGTAGTTCATGCCGTTGTGGCGGAAAACCGCATAGGAAATCCAGTCCACCAGCGTCGTCAGAACGCCGAATATCAGATACGATATCGTCTCCCTGTTTACAAACTTTCCCCAGATCAGGGATAACTTTTCCTTTATCATCACTTTTTCTCCGAAAAAAGAATTGTATGGGCAGCGGTCCTTCGACATACCCATACAATTCCTGTACTTCTTGGTTTAATATTACATTTCCTCTAACAGCTTGTTGACACTGACCAGCTTGACGCAGAGTGCAAACAGCTCGGTTGCAGTGATCAGATCCTGCAGCGGCGGATAGGACGGAGCAATACGGATGTTGCGGTCTTCCGGATCCTTGCCATATGGATAAGTTGCACCGGCTCCGGTCATAACAACGCCTGCTTTCTTGCACTTCGCAACGATCTCCTTCGCACAGCCGTTCAGGGAATCAAAGGAAATGAAGTAGCCGCCGTGCGGTTTTGTCCAAGTACCGATCTCCAGTCCGCCCAGCTCACGGTCGAGAATGTTCTCAACAGCCTCGAATTTCGGACGCAGGATGTTGGCGTGCTTTCTCATGTGCTCTACCATGCCGTGGATATCCTTGAAGAAACGCACGTGGCGGAGCTGATTCACTTTATCATGACCGATAGTCTGAATCTTTAACTGTTTCTTGATATCATCCAGGTTATTGTGGGAGGTTGCGATTGCCGCAATGCCGGAACCCGGGAACGTAATCTTGGAGGTTGAAGAGAATTTGTAAACCATATCCGGGTTGCCGGCTTTCTTACATTCTGCCAGAATCTCCAGCACATGATCCTGCTCATCGTCATATAAATGATGGATACCGTATGCATTGTCCCAGTAGATACGGAAATCCGGAGCAGCCGGATGCATGCGTGCCAGACGGCGTACCGTCTGATCGGAGTAGGAATTGCCGGTCGGGTTAGAGTACTTCGGAACGCACCAGATTCCCTTTACGGTCGGGTCGGTTGTCACATACTGCTCTACCAGATCCATATCCGGACCATCTGCGGTCATCGGAATGTTGATCATCTCGATGCCAAAATATTCAGTAATGGAGAAATGTCTGTCATATCCCGGTACCGGACACAGGAATTTAACCTTGTCAAGCTTGCACCACGGGGTATTTCCCATAACGCCATGAGTCACAGAACGGGAGATGGTGTCGTACATTACGTTCAGGCTGGAGTTTCCATAGATAATGATATTGTCAGCCGGAACCTCGATCATATCCGCTAACAGCTCCTTCGCCTCGCTGATACCGTCCAGACCGCCGTAATTGCGGCAGTCTGTCCCATCTTCGCAGGTCAGATCACTGTCGCTGCTCAGTACGTCCATCATTCCCATCGATAAATCAAGCTGCTCTGCACTTGGCTTACCGCGTGACATATCCAGCGTCAGATTCTTGCCCTGAAACTCCCGGTACTGATCGCTCAGATCACGCTTAAGTTCCAGAAGTTCTTCTTTCGTCATCTCGCTATAAGGCTTCATCCTTCAACATCCTCCTTGTTTCTCTTATTTATTTCATCATAATTTCATGGTCTGCTTTTCATCCAGCTCCCCTTGTTCAAGGGTTCGGATCATCTCATCTAAGCATCGTTATAATAATAACATAGGTACAAAGGGCATGACAAGCATTAATTTGTTATGTCAGCACATAAAATTTGTTATATGGTACCGCTTGGTTTTTCCGATTCGGTGCATTTCACGGACAGCAAATTATAATAAAAACATGATGTTCCCCCTTCTTTCATATACTAATGAAAATATATCTTTCAGGTCACATCATGTTCATTCATTTTCCCATGCATTCTGTTCCATCACGTTTCCGGCACATCATTTCCCCGCTGCTGGTTCCCGCCCTGTTTGCCATCTCTTTCTTCGCCGGGCAGACTGCCGCACATTTCCTGCGCCGTCCATCCGGGCACACGGTTTCAGCGCCTGTTATCGCCTGTGGCTCGCTCCCGCCTGCCTTTGATTCCGATTCGATTCCGGTTTCCGCAGATGGAAACTGGGGACTTGGATTTCCCAGTCCAGGGCAGACACCGGTCGGCAATGCCTCCGCCGACACTTTAAAAAATTTTGATGCTTTCTATGTAGGCGATACCTCCAAACCCGTCATCTATCTGACCTTCGACGCCGGATATGAAAACGGCTGCACACCTGCCATTCTGGAAGCACTGAAAAAACACCATGTCCCGGCAACCTTTTTCGTCGTCGGCAACTATCTCGAAACCAGTCCTGAACTGGTAAAACAGATGATCGCAGAGGGTCACACCGTCGCCAACCACACGTATCACCATCCCGATATGTCCCGCATTTCCGACAAAGCAGCATTTGAAAAGGAGCTGACTGCCCTGGAAACACTCTACCAGTCCGTCACCGGGCAGACAATGAAAAAATATTACCGTCCGCCGCAGGGCAAATACAGTGAATCGAACCTGCAGATGGCAAAGGAGCTCGGCTACAAGACCTTTTTCTGGAGTCTCGCCTATGTGGACTGGATGCAGGATCAGCAGCCATCCAAAGAAGAAGCATTTTCCAAGCTTCTGACGCGCATCCACCCCGGCGCGATCGTCCTTCTGCACAGCACTTCGCAAACCAACGCTCAAATTCTCGATGAACTTCTGGCAAAATGGGAGGAAATGGGGTATCAGTTCGGGCAATTAGATGAATTATAAAATTATACCAGCAACATTTTCCGGATAAACGAAAGGATCGCGCCTCCGATGCTGCAGAACAGCAGAAATCCGTGGTTCGCATTGATCGCCTCCAGCGCCGCATAGCCGCCGTCCACAATCGGCTGTAAGCTGCCCGCATTCTTCGGCATCAGGTACGCTGCCGGACCGGCTGCTAATACCAGAACAAGGATGATTATAAACGGGATAAATCCGCGCCCCGTATCGTATTTTTGCAGCCGTACTTTACCACCCGCGTGCTTGCCTGACAGAATCCACAGGCACCAGATCGCGCCCATCAGTACCAGAAATACGCCAATCCCTACATACAGCCCCAGACCATAATTTTCCTCGGTAATCATAGTTCCGATATAGCCCAGATCGTCGCCGCCATACCGGAATGCCTTCGCATTTGCCCAGGTGATTCCCGCCATCAGAAGGAAGCTGGCTGCCTGCATCACGCGCGCCATCAGCACAACCACACCGGTTACTCCGGCTGCCGTCACATCCAGCACGGACGGACCGTCGTTTGAGTCACTCTGCGTATGCGCCTCACTGAGCTCCGCCGCCCGTCTGGTGCGCTCTGCCTCCCGTGACTGGCGTTCCAGTTCCCGCTGGTGGCTGCGCTCCATCCGGTTTTTCTGACGCTCTGAGCGCTCCCGCTCCGACTCCAGAGCATGAAGGCGTTTTTCCATCTGCTTCTGCTGTTTTGCATCCCGCTTATCCTCTTTCGAGCTGGAAGAAGAACGTCTCGCGTCCTGTCGTCTGCGCGATGCCGCTTCACGGTCGCGGCGGGCATCCTCCTGTGCCTGGGATTGGCAGCGTTCATTGTCGCGGCGCTCTTCCTCACGCTTCTGTGCGTCCTGACTCTGGCTGCTCCGCTTTTCCTGACTGTTTCGTTTCGATCCAGAGCCGGATTCCGCCTTTTTCTCATCCGATTCCATCCGAGCTGGATTCCGCTGTTCTGAATCACCGTCGTCATAGCTATTTTCCGGCTTTCTTCCCACCGTTTCCTGTTCTCGGCGTACTGTATCATTTACAAGCGGAGTTCCGCAGTTACTGCAAAAATTTCCAACTGCTTCCTGTCCGCATTTTGGACACTTCATTCTATTTTCTCCTTCCTCCAAACGATTCTTTCCATCCATTTCCGCACTCATTTCTGGCATTTGAAACGCATTTAACCAATGTACATTTTTTTTACACAGCCAGAACTTTATTTCCTGTTTCCCATGCCCAGCTGCCAGAACGCCACTGCACTCGCTGCTGCCACGTTGAGCGAATCCACACCGTGTGACATCGGGATTTTCACGGTGTAATCGCACGCCGCGATCGTCGATGCCGCCAACCCGTCACCCTCGGTTCCGAGAATGATCGCTAATTTTTCTTCCTGCGAAAGCGCCGGATCCGCGATACTCACGGAACGGTCACTGAGCGCCATCGCCGCCGTGAGAAATCCCAGCTTCTTAAGCGTTTCCATACTGTTCTCCGCCCAGTCGCCCTTCGGAATGTACGTCCACGGCACCTGAAACACTGTTCCCATACTGACACGGCTTGCGCGGCGGTACAGCGGGTCACTGCATCCCGGTGTCAGAAGCACCGCATCCATAAAGAGCGCCGCCGCTGACCGGAAAATCGCCCCCACATTCGTAGGATTTTCTACATTCTCAAGAATCGCGATCCGTCTGGCACCTGCACAGATTTCCTCGATCCCCGGCATTTTCTTCCGTTTCACCGCACACAGCATCCCGCGCGTCAGCTTAAAGCCGGTCAGGCGCGTCAGCACATCAAATGGTGCCGTAAACACAGGCACTCCCGCACACACCGGGCGTTCCAGAATCTCCCGCCCTTCTGTCTCGATATGGCGTTCTTCCATCAGAAAAGAAACCGGCTCATATCCCGCGTCGAGCGCCCGCCCGATGACCTTAGGGCTTTCCGCAATGAAAAGACCTTCCTTTGGTTCATTATAATGAAATAACTGCCCCTCGCTCAGCCGGGCGTAGATATCCAGCTCCGGCGCTTCCAGGGTTGTAATTGAAATATGATTCATTCTGCTTTTCACCTTTTTTAATATGGTTTTCATGTTCTATCGAGTATACCACATTTCTTACAAAAAGGAAGTGCTGATTATGGACGCTGACATGAAATCATTTCTCTATTCTGCCGCATTCTATCATCCTCTTTCCGATTCCGTTCCTATTTCCATACAAATCTATCTTCGGCAAAAGATTTCGATTTGTCACGTTAAAAATGGCAGCAAATAAAACGGTTTCAACAATAAATTTTCCTCTTTCCCCACATCTTTCTGTGACAGCAAATATAGGTTATGCACATTCCTTGAATATTTTCTGTAAAACTCTCAGATTGACTCATGTTTTCCCGTTCCGGAAGACTTTATTTCAAAAGCATTTATTTTGCAACACACTTTTTAATGGCATTTTTATGAAATTTCATAAAAAATGCACCTTGGCACATTCTTTATGAAATAATAAAAAAAGAGCAGCAAAAGCTGGATTTACACTCGTTTGCTACTCGTTTCGGTATTATTATATTTCCTGTTTTAAAAAAAGTCAAACCAAAAAATCACCTGTCGGAAACAGGAATTCTGGTTATTGGTTCACGGGTAGACACTTTGGGAACCGGCACTCCCACTCTCCGCTTCAACGCCTCAATATACAGTCCCGCAAACCGTCCCGGTGTCACGCGATTGTGGGTAATGTAACCGATCTCCATATAATCGTCCACATCAAGTGGAATCGCTACAATATTCGGTCCGTTCAGTTCCTCATTGATGACACCGCTGCAGATCGTATACCCATTCAGCCCAATCAGAAGATTAAACAGGGTCGCGCGGTCGGACACCAGGATGTCCTTGCGGCTGTCCAGCGTGCTGAGGATCTCCTCGGAGAAATAAAAGGAATTGTGCTCGCCCTGCTCATAAGACAGACGCGGATAAGGTTCCAAATCCGACAGGGTGATAGAACTGCGGCTTGCAAGCGGATTGGCCGCACCGATAAATACATGGGGCTTTGCTGTAAAAAGCCGGGTAAATCTGAGGTCGTGTTCCCGCAGCGTCTTGCGGATCACCGTCTCGTTAAAACGGTTCAGATACAGCACGCCAACCTCGCTCCTAAGCTTCGCCACATCCTCAATCAGCTCATACGTCTGCGTCTCGCGGATACGGAAATCGTACTCTTCTCCGCCGTACTCGCGGATCAGATCGACAAACGCCTCAACGGCAAAGGAATAGTGCTGGGTGGAGACACAGAACTGGCGTTTCTGCGGCACAGCGCCAAAATAGCGCTCCTCGATCAGGTTTGCCTGCTCGATCACCTGTCTCGCATACCCCAGAAATTCTTCCCCGTCCGGGGAAATCACCACGCCCTTGTTCGTGCGGGTAAACAGGGAAAAACCAATCTCATGCTCCAGTTCCTTGATCGCCGCCGTGAGGCTCGGCTGTGCAATATAAAGTTTTTTTGCCGCCCCGCTGATGGTTCCGGCTGCCGCCACCTCCACCACGTATTTTAACTGAAGTAATGTCATGCCCTGTTCTCCATTCTTACTGATTTTCTGTCATTTCTTTCTGAACCGCATCTGCCACAGAATCACACCAGGCTCAAATCCGCCTCTAACGCACCTAGTCCACAAATTTTTCCGTCTCTTTCAGACGAACCAGCGCTCTCGCCATCGCCGCGCGGGTGCTGTAATACTCGGAAATGCTCTGTTTCTGGCGCAGCCGCTCTTTCGCACGCTCTAATGCCTCCTGCGCCCGGATCCGGTCGATCTCCTCCGGTTTCTCGATCGTATCTGCCAGCAACATAACACGGTTGTTGGCGATCTCACAGAAGCCCTGCCCGACGACTGCCGCCTCCCACGGACCGTCCTCTGTCGCCTGGAAACGCATTTCTCCCGCTTTGACTGCCACGATCTCGCTCTCATGGTGCGCCATGACAGCCATCTCACCATCCACCGCCGGAAGGATCAGACAGTGGCAGACTCCCTCATAGAATGTCCGGTTGCTGGATATGATTTTTACATGAAAATCTGCCATCCGTTCCTACGCCTCCTGTTTCTCTAAAGCCTTCGCCTTTGCCACTACATCCTCGATCGTTCCGACATTGAAGAATGCTGCCTCCGGGTACGCATCCATCTCACCATCCAGAATTGCCTTAAAGCCCTTGACGGTATCCTTTAACGGCACATACTTGCCCGGTACACCGGTAAAGTTCTCCGCCACGTGGAACGGCTGGGATAAGAAACGCTGTATCTTTCTTGCGCGACCGACGGTCAGCTTATCTTCCTCAGACAACTCGTCCATACCCAGAATTGCAATGATATCCTGCAATTCCTTGTATTTCTGCAAAATCTCCTGCACCCGTCTGGCCGTCTCATAGTGTTCTTCTCCGACCACATCCGGTTCCAGAATACGGGACGAGGATTCCAGCGGATCGACCGCCGGGTAGATACCCTGTTCTACGATCTTTCTGGAAAGAACCGTAGTCGCATCCAGATGGGTAAAGGTAGTCGCCGGTGCCGGATCGGTTAAATCATCCGCCGGTACATAGACTGCCTGGATTGAAGTGACCGAACCATCTTTCGTCGAGGCAATCCGCTCCTGCAGCTCGCCCATCTCATTCGCTAACGTTGGCTGATAACCAACCGCCGACGGCATACGCCCAAGCAGCGCTGAAACCTCCGAACCTGCCTGTACATAACGGAAAATATTATCGATAAATAGTAACACATTCCGGTGCATTTTGTCACGGAAATATTCTGCCATCGTAAGCCCGGTCTCTGCAACTCTCATACGAGCTCCCGGCGGCTCGTTCATCTGTCCAAACACGAGCGCTGTCTTTTCCAGAACACCGGATGCCTTCATCTCACTCCAGAGGTCATTGCCCTCACGGGAACGCTCACCGACACCCGTAAAGATAGAATAACCGCCCTGCTCCATCGCAATATTCCGGATCAGCTCCTGAATCAGGACTGTTTTTCCGACGCCCGCGCCGCCAAACAGACCGACTTTTCCGCCCTTGGAATACGGCGCCAGAAGATCAATAACCTTGATGCCCGTCTCCAGAATCTCCGCGACCGGGCTCTGATCCTCAAATGGCGGCGGATCCCGGTGAATACACCAGTGCTCCTCACCATCCAGCTTTTCTCCTCCATCTACCGTCTCACCTAAAACATTAAACAAACGTCCAAGCGTCTTTTCGCCAACCGGAACGGAAATGCCTTCTCCCGTCGGTGTTACCTTCATGTCACGGCTCAAGCCCTCGCTTGCCGACAGCATGATGCAGCGGACGATATTATTTCCCATGTGCTTGGCAGCTTCCATCACACACGTCTTTCCCTGATTTTCTACTGTGAGCGCGTCCCGGATCTCCGGAAGGGGACCGCTCTCAAATTTCACATCGACAACCGGACCGGAAACCTGGACAATCTTGCCTTCCGGCAGGCTGGTTTCAGTCTTTTTTGTCTCTGCCGCCTGTTCTCCCATCACACTCTCATCTCCTCTTCTCGTTCTCGTCTCTGTGCAGCCGCGCCGCCGCATACTTCGGTGATCTCCTGTGTGATCGCCGCCTGCCGCGCCCGGTTGTACATCGTATTCAAATCTTTTAAAAGTGCATCCGCATTATCCGTCGCCGCATCCATCGCCATCATACGGGCATTCTGCTCGCTGCAGAACGACTCAACCAGCGCGCCATAGATAAATCCGGCTACATAGTTCGGAACGATCGCATTCATCGCTTCCTCCGGCGTTGGCCGGAGGGAAAACTCCTCCAGCCGCACATCGACCGGAATCGCCATTCCGTGCATATCCGGCTTGGTAATCGGAAGCACCCTTTTATCCTTCGCCACACTCTGCATCACATTTTCCATTCTTGTATACAGGACATGGATCTCATCCAAATCACCCGACAAATATCGTTCCAGAAGCATTCCAGCAATCCACCTTGCCCGGTTAAACGTCGGATCCTGCGCCGTATACTGGAAATTTTCTTCAATCGGGATGTGCTGGGAGGCAAAAAACTGCCGCCCCGTCTCACCGATGACAAACAGATGTACCTCGCGGGAAGGATCCTTTAAAAATGTATCCGCCATCTTCATGATATTATGGTTATAAGCACCCGCCAGCCCTTTATCACCGGAAATAACCAGCAGCCCCGTTTTTTTCGACTGGTGTCCTTCTTTTTCAAAATAGGGGCTTTCCATGTTTGGCAGATGCCTCTGGATACGCCGGATGACATTTTGCAATGCATAGAAATACGGCTCCGTCTCTGCCAGTTCTTTTCTGGCTTTCTTTAATTTTGTCGAAGATATCAGGTACATCGCATTCGTGATCTTGCGCGTATCCTGAATACTCCGGATCCGGTTCTGGATCTCTCTGAGTCCTGCCATCTTCCATCACCGCCTTACTGCTTATCCGGTTTTGCATCCGCTGCTGCCTCCGGCGCATTTCCCTGTGCTTTCAGGAATTTTGCCTTGTACTCGCCCACCGCCTTCGCAATCTCTCGCTGGATATCATCGCTGAGTGTCTTCGTCGTGCGGAGTGCATCGCCCACCTGCGGGTAGAAACTTCTCATATATTCGTAGAGCCCGCCCTGGAATGCTTTCAGCTTTTCCTTCGGAATATCTACCAGCAGATGGCTCGTTGCCGCATACAGAATCACAACCTGTTCTTCCATCGAGAGCGGATGCTCAAGCGGCTGTTTTAACAGCTCCATCAGACCGCTGCCGTAGGTAAGCTGTGCCTTAGTTGCCGGATCCAGATCGGAGCTAAACTGTGTGAATACTTCCATCTCGCGGTACTGTGCCAGGTCGATACGTACGCTTCCGGCTGCCTTCTTCATCGCCTTGGTCTGCGCTGCGCCGCCGACACGCGATACCGAAAGCCCTACATTGACCGCCGGGCGCATGCCCTCGAAGAACAGCGAACTTTCCAGGAAAATCTGTCCATCTGTGATGGAAATAACGTTGGTCGGGATATACGCCGACACATCGCCCGCCTGTGTCTCGACAATCGGCAGCGCTGTGATTGAACCACCGCCCAGCTCATCCGAAAGCCGCGCCGAGCGCTCCAGCAGACGGGAATGCAGATAGAATACATCGCCCGGATATGCCTCACGTCCCGGAGAACGTTCCATCAGAAGAGACAGTGCACGGTACGCAACCGCGTGTTTCGATAAATCGTCATAGACAATCAGAACATCTTTTCCCTGATGCATAAAATATTCTGCCAGTGCCGTTCCTGCATACGGCGCGATATACTGTAAGGACGCCGGATCACTCGCCGTCGCTGCCAGCACGATGCTGTACTCCATCGCCCCGTGTTTTTCCAGTGTATGAACCAGTCTCGATACCGTTGAAGCCTTCTGACCGATCGCCACATAGATGCAGATCACGTCTTTTCCCTTTTGGTTCAGCATCGTATCTACCGCGATCGAGGTCTTACCGGTCTGGCGGTCACCAATGATCAGCTCACGCTGTCCGCGTCCGATCGGGAACATCGAATCGATCGAGAGGATACCGGTCTCCATCGGGGTATCAACTGACTGACGCTCGATAATACCCGGCGCCGGTGATTCCACCGGACGGTATCCGGCTGCCTCAATCTCCCCTTTATTGTCGATCGGATTGCCCAGCGCATCTACAACACGCCCTAAGAATCCCTCGCCAACCGGGATACCTGCCATCTTGCCGGTCCGCATCGCGCGGCTTCCTTCTCCGATGGTGTTCGCATGTCCAAAGAGGATGCAGCCGATCTCCTTCGACCGGATATCCTGTACCATGCCTCTCACATCGCCGTCAAACGCCACAATCTCACCGTACATCGCATGGTCGATTCCATCCACATAGGCGATGCCGTCGCCCACCCGGCTGACCGTACCGATCTCACGGGCTGAAATGTCGATTCCATCCAGATTTCCTTTCAGAATCCCGATGATTCCCTTCTGGGTAAGGAAATCACCCGAATCCGGCTCTTTTACCAGATTCTTTAATTTATCTGCCAGTGCCCGTTTTCTTCCCTCCGTGCTCCAGTCATATTCCTCACTTCCGACCCGGAGGATAAAACCACTTCCAAGCTCCGGCTTTTCTTCCTTCACAATCCGGAGTTCCCGTCCCGGATATTTCTCCGAGAGAAATTTCCGGATTCCGGCTGCCTGTTTTTCATCCGGCTCTTTGACATATTCCAGCACACAGCGCAGATATTTATCCGGCTTTTCAAACGTCTCCGCTTCCTTAATCAGATCCGGCATCATTTTCATTGTCTGATCCTGTGCCAGCACCTCGATGATTCCCCGGACTGCCAGCGGAAACAGGCTACGAACCAGATCTTCCCGCTTCTCACGGGTCAAATCCGGATTTTCAAGCTCTGCCGGAAGCTGCGGTGTCGCAGCCAGTATCTCAGCCGCATGCTGCAGATCATCGACAGAAATCTTCTGCCTCTTTATTTCTTGTAAATAGACATCAAGTTTCTTCATTCTCCGTCGTACCCGCTTTCTTCAAAAACTCATCATAAAGAGCGCTGTCATCCGACTTCTTGTTCATCGAACCAGCCGCCGCGTCCAGAACCAGCGACAAAATTTCATGCTTCGCCTGTTCGAGCATCTTGTCCTTCTCCCGGCGTGCATCCTCGCCCGCCTTACGGATGACTTTATCTGCCTCTTTCTGGGCGTTTTCAATCAGCTGGCGTCCTTCCTCACGTGCACTCGCACGCGCCGCATCCAGCACCTTGTTTTTCTCTGCTTCTATTTCATCCTGGCAGGCTGCGTATTTCTCTTTCTCCGCCTGCGCTTCTTCCTGCATCTTTTTTGCCTCATCATACTTTTCCTGAATGGCTGCATTCCGTTTATCGATCACTTTGTTGATCGGCTTAAAGAGGAAAATACGGATAATTGCATACCAGATTAAAAGGTTGATGATCGTAAAAACCAGGTTGATGTCCAACCGTAACATAGCCTTGCCCCACCTTTCGTTTTCTATCGTATCAGCTTAAAAGAATAATAATCAAAAGGGCAATAACGAAACCATAAATAGCAGTTGCCTCGGCAAGTGCCGCACCTAACAATAGAATCTTTGTGATTTTTCCCTCTGCCTCCGGCTGTCTTGCGACTGCCTCAGTCGCCTTAGATGTGGCGATTCCGATACCAATTCCGGCTCCTGCGCCTGCAAGAACTGCCAGACCTGCTCCGATTGCAATGATTGTACCCATAATAAAGTCTCCTTTTTGTAATTTTCTATTTCTCTTCTATTACTCGATTGATTCCTTGATAAAAAGCCCTGTCAGGAAGACAAATACATACGCCTGAATCAGACCGTCAAAGATATCAAAGTAAGCGCTGAACAATACCGGAAGCCCTACCGGAAGGATGTATTCAATCAATTTCATGATGACGAACGCGCCCAACACGTTTCCGAACAGTCGCATACACAGCGACAACGGTTTGATAAATACCTCCATGATATTGATCGGTGTCACGATGGCGATCGGCTCTGTAAAGCTCTTTAACCATCCTTTTAAACCTTTGACCCGAATCCCTGCTGTCTCAATCAGCACAATACTCATCAGCGCCAGTGCTGCCGTGACGTTCAAATCCTTGGTTGGCGGCTTGAATCCCAGTATACCAAGCAGGTTCGCCACGCCCAGATACATCAGCACGGATGTCAGATACGGCGCATAGCCTTTTCCTTCCTCTCCGAGGATTCCCTCGCCAATGCCCTGCAGCCACGTAACAGCGTTCTCCAGAAGGAGCTGTCCGCGTCCGGGATGTTCAACTTTCAGACCGTGCGTCACAATCAGTGAAACCACGAGCACCACTGCCATCATGATCCATGTAACCACAACGGATTCTGATATGCCGATCCCGCCAATTGTAAAGGCTGTCTCACAGTTCAATTCCTTGATCAGGGTCGCACCCAGATCTCCCATACTGTCACTTCCTCTCTCCGGGTTGTTCTCCCGCGGCTGCCCCGGCTATTGTTCTTTCATTTCCCGATGCCGCCACGTGTTCTAGTTACTGTTCACGCATACGTGCCCAGTAACGTTTTCTCCTGTGTCTCCACATTCTTCCCGTCTGTTCCCGATCTTACTCCCAGAAATACAAATGGTAAAATTATATTTTTTTCCTATATCCATAGATAAAATGAATGGTGATAGTTATTGGTAATCGTTATTGTGGCTGGACATTTCTGGAAAAATACGATAAAGTGTGACTATATTTGGTAAATACACGTACAGATATAAAATCAGATAAACACTGTTTCAATCAGGCAGAAACAGTCCGACATACAGAAAGGATTTCAACTACATACATGGACATCAGTTTCGACTACTACAAGGTTTTCTATGAGGTGGCTCGATGCCAGAATATTACCCAGGCGGCTTTGAATCTCTGCCTCACGCAGCCAACCGTAACAAAATACATTCATAATTTAGAAGATATGCTTCAGTGCAAACTTTTCAACCGCTCCCAAAAAGGCGTGACCCTGACCGATGAAGGGCGGATCCTGTTCCGCCAGATCAACCGTCCCTGCCAGCAGATGGGACGCGCGGAAGAGATTTTAAAAGAATATACGAACAGTCAGAGCGGCAGGGTTTCGATCGGTGCGAGCGAGCTGACGATGCGCTTCTTTCTGCTTCCTTATATTGAACAGTTCCAGCAGCGTTTTCCGAATGTGACCGTGCAGATCCATTCCAACTCTGCGCCGATCACCGCTTCTTCCTTAAAGGCCGGGGAAAATGACTTTGCCGTCATCATCTCTCCGATCCACGAGATCATGAAGGAGCTGGATCTGGTTCACGTGATGCCGGTTTCCGAGTTCCAGGACATCGTCATCGCCGGAAACCGTTTTTCCGAGCTGCAGAACCGCACACTCTCCCTTGAAGAGCTCTGTATGCACCCACTTGTCAGCATGGAGTCCGGCACAACGACGCGGCTTTTTTGGGACAATCTCTTTGAGGAACAGGGGCTGGATCTGCGCCCGAGCATCGAAGTTTCTTCCAACGACCTGATCGCCCCGACCGTCTCCCACAATCTGGGAATCGGCTTTGTTCCCTCGGAATTTGCCCGGAACTACCTGCTCAACTACCGCGTGTTCCAGCTTCACCTAAATATTACTATCCCGAAGCGCCAGATCCTCGTCCTGCAAAACCCGATGCGCCCGCTGACGCCGGCGGCACAGGCATTTCTGGATATGCTGAAACAGCCGGTGCAGGAAAGTATAGGGAATGGACAGCCGATCTTGTTACACCCATAGGGATTTTCACTAAAAATACCCTGTCGGTCGGATTTTAATGCTCCTGACAGGGTATTTTTGTTTGTAATCTACAAGCTTCTAACCTCTTCATATAAATGAAAGTGATTTTTTCTAAATTCCAGAAGCCCTTCCCGCTGCATTTTCCCCAGCTCTGCCGACAGCGCCGACCGGTCCACGCCCAGATAGTCGGCGAGCTGCTGGCGGTTGAATGGTATATCAAATCTCTCGCTCTCATTTTTTACCGCCTGATCGGAGAGGTACGACAGAAGCCGTCCCCGGATGGATTTCGACGATGTATTGAAGATCCGGCGGGACAGCTGCAAGTTTTTCTGCGCCGAGATTGCAAGCAGGTTGCGGATAAGCTGCGTGTGATGTCCGCAAGAATTGGGACACTGCGACAGCATTTTTCCAACATTTAAAAACAGCACTTCCGTCACCTCCGCTGCAAACACATCGACCAGCAGCTTTTCCCCCGGCACGCACGCATATGTCTCCGCAAAAATCTGTCCTGGTTCTACCCGGTCTAGAATGCTGCGGTTGCCCCACAGATCATCGTTGACAATCATCACACTTCCGTGCATCACCACCCCCAGAGATGTGACCGTATTCCCCGCGCGATAAATCATTTCTTCTTTTTCATAACTGCGTTCCTCCGCCCCCAGACAGGACAGCATCTCCCCGATTCCAGATTCTCCCGCGCCTCGAAACAGAGGGCTGTGGCTTAGAAGCTGCATCTCGAAGAGAGTTAAATTCAGGCTGGCGCCCGTTTTATAGTTTGATGCCATATAGATGTTGACCTTTCTATTTTAATAAGTGTTCTTAATTATATCAAATATTTTTATGTTTTTCTGCAATCTGATTTCCCGTTCTTGCACATCCATGCAACTTCTGCGATAATAGAAACGCCGCAGGCAATTTTTAATGGATTTTTGCGCGTGACTGTGAAGGTACTGAACAGCTACGTTTTAAATTAGAATTTGTATCGGACAAGATATTTACATAAAGAGGAGACGTTCAAATGCTCGAGCCAAATCAGCTTCTTCAGACATATATCCGCCAATATCAGGCGGCAAGCAAGAAAAAACGAAAGACCAGTTCCCGCCCCCGCGATCTGAACGAGCGGACGAACCGGCTGTTAAAAACATTGAAACGCACCAAACCGACGCAGGTCACCAGCCTCTCGCTGGAGGAATGGCACCGCCAGATCAAAAATCTGGCTTATTTTGCGTACCGTTCCCACAACGATGCTGTCACAAAGCTCATTGAAACCAGCCTGCTGCCACAGCTCATCCGCCTGGATGAGGCAATGTTTCTGCCCGCCCAGCGCGATGATATTTCCGTGGATTTTCTGAATTATCTGGAAACAGAATTGGATGGTCAGCTCTGCACGCAGACACTTCTGGAGCTTTACCAGATCTATAAGCGCTACGTCATCCAGTATAAAATCATGGATCTCGTCCCATCCCGCCCAGAGCTGGAATTTCCGGAGACTATGGCGATGAACCGCCGTTTCATTCTCCACATCGGACCGACCAACAGCGGCAAAACATTTCACGCGCTGGAACGCTTAAAAACAGCGAAAAAGGGCACTTACCTCGGTCCGCTGCGCCTTCTGGCGCTTGAGGTATATGAAAAAATGCACGACTGCGGCGTTCCCAGCACCATGCTGACCGGTCAGGAGTGTATCGCCGACGATGACAGCCGGATCACAGCTTCGACGATCGAGATGGCAGATTTCTCCGAGGAATACGATATTGCCGTGATTGATGAGGCACAGCTGACCGCCGATCCAGACCGCGGGCATTGCTGGACAAAGGCGATTCTGGGACTGAAAGCCCACGAAATCCATGTCTGCATGAGTCCCGCCGCTGAATCTGCTGTCACACACCTGATCCATCTGTGCGGCGACAGCCTTGCCATCTGCCGGTATCAGCGCAAAACTGCGCTCATCTGTGAGGACACGCCATTTTCTTTCCCGGAAAGTGTTCTTCCCGGCGATGCACTCGTCGTATTTTCCAAAAAATCTGTGCTGGATGTGGCGGGCCGTCTGGAAGAAGAAGGTATCAAGGCAAGTGTTATATACGGAAGCCTGCCGCCGGAGATCCGTCGCCGCCAGATGCAGCTTTTTACCAGCGGCAAAACCAAGGTGGTCGTCGCCACCGACGCGATCGGCATGGGACTCAACCTGCCTGTCCGGCGTATCGTATTTGTCCAGACCCAGAAATTTGACGGTACCACCCGGCGCGGTCTGACCGTACCGGAGGTCAAGCAGATCGCCGGGCGCGCCGGACGCTTCGGACTCTTTGACACCGGCTACGTCAACGCGATGGGGCAGGAATCCCTTGATTATATCCGGGAACAGCTTACTCAGGAGGAAGAACCAATCGAAAAAGTCAGCCTCGGTTTCCCGCAGATTCTCCTCGATCTGGACGAGCCGCTGGACGTTATCATCAAAGTCTGGAAATCCGTTGAGCCGACGCCTCCGTTTGAAAAGGTCAGCGTCGATGAGATTTTAAGCCTTTATGCGCAGGCAGAACGCCACAGAGACGATATCTACGGATTCGATGACAAACGGATTCTCTACCGCATGATCAGCTGTCCCATCGATATCAAGGATCATCAGGTTGTCCTGCAATGGCTGCGCTACTGCAAGGATTACCCGGCGGACAAGCGCCTGAAACACCCGGACAAAGGCGCCGGCTCCAAGCTGGGGCTGCAGAAATACGAAACGTATTACCGCAAGCTCGACCTCTACTACCAGTTCTCCCATCGTTTTGACAAGCTCATCGACGAGGACTGGCTCGAACAGGAACGCAGCCGCACTGAAGGCACGATCATGCAGTATTTGTCCAAGGGCAAAAAAAGCTACATCGCCCGCTGCCAGCGCTGCGGACGGATGCTGCCGGTTGGATATCCGTTTAAGATTTGTGATCCGTGTTTTCGTCACAGTTCCATTATCGATTAGCCCCTGATTTTACCGTTTTACGTTCCGGCTGTTCAACACCACCAATGCCGTAAAAATCAAAAGAATGCCCAGCACATTTTCAACCCGCAGCATTTCTCCAAATACCACAATCCCAGCCACATCTGCCACCATCGGCTCAGCAAACGCCAGAACCGAGGCTTTTCCTGCCTCCATCTGGCGGAGTCCCAGTGTGTAGCTTACAAACGGAAAAAAGGTAGATACAAGTTCCAGCGCCAGCCCTTTGCCAAGAAGCGCCGGAGAGGTCATCAGGCTCGAAAACACCTCCGGTAATTTTACAAAGGGAATCAGGCTGATGGTTACAGCCATAAAAGAATCTTTATTCTGAGGTGATGATATAATAACGGAAGATGCCATGACGACATAGGGGATGATGTTTCGGGGCAGCGCATGACGTGCTGCCTCTTTTTTCGAAATTTATGCTATAATACAGAAAGAGGGAATCAAATTTTAGGAAAACAAGGAGAATTTCAATATGTATGATGTGTTAATTATCGGCGCCGGTCCCGGCGGTATCTTTTCTGCCTATGAGCTGATGGAACGTAAACCGGATTTAAAGATCGCTGTTTTTGAGGTAGGACATCCGCTGGAGCACCGTAAATGTCCCATTGATGGTGATAAAATCAAGTCCTGTATTCACTGCAAATGCTGCTCCATCATGAGTGGATTCGGCGGAGCCGGTGCATTTTCTGATGGAAAATACAACATTACCAATGATTTCGGCGGCACTCTCTATGAGTATATCGGAAAAAAGACAGCCATTGAACTGATGGAATATGTGGATGGAATCAACCTCCGTTTTGGCGGGGAGGGCACGAAGCTGTATTCCACTGCGGGAACAAAATTCAAGAAAACCTGTATGCAGCACGGCCTGCATCTTCTGGATGCTTCGGTCCGCCATCTGGGTACAGATATTAATTATATTGTTCTGGAGCACCTCTATGATCATCTGAAGAATAAGGTGGATTTCTATTTTGACTGTGCCATCGAAACCGTGGAGAAAACGGAGAAAGGTTACAAGGTTTACAGCGATGATACAACCTTTGAGGGTACGAAATGTATCATTTCCGCCGGCCGAAGCGGCAGTAAGTGGATGCAGAAGGTATGCAAGGATCTGGATATCCATACGAATTCCAACCGTGTGGATCTGGGTGTCCGGGTTGAGCTGCCGGCTGAGATCTTTTCGGATCTTACGGATGAACTCTATGAGAGCAAGATCGTGTATCGCACGGAAAAATACGAGGATTACGTGCGCACCTTCTGTATGAATCCCAAGGGAGCTGTGGTAAATGAAAATACCAACGGCATCGTAACGGTAAATGGCCACAGCTACGAGGATCCTGCAAAGCAGACCCATAACACGAACTTTGCCCTCCTGGTGGCGAAACATTTTTCAGAGCCCTTCAAGAATTCCAATGAATATGGAGAGAGTATTGCAAAACTCAGCAACATGCTGGGCGGTGGTGTAATTGTGCAGCGTTTTGGAGACCTGATCCGCGGAAAAAGAAGCACGCAGCAGCGAATCAATGAATCTTTTACGGTTCCAACCCTCAATGCGGCTGCCGGTGATCTGAGCCTGGTTCTCCCAAAACGGATTCTGGACGGTATTATCGAGATGATTTATGCCCTGGATAAGGTAGCACCGGGTACGGCGAATGATGACACCCTTCTCTATGGAGTGGAGGTAAAATTCTACAACATGGAGGTGGAAGTGGATCACAACCTGATGACCTGTCATGATGGACTCTACGTCATCGGTGACGGCAGCGGTATTACCCATTCCCTTTCCCATGCATCTGCCAGCGGTGTCTATGTGGCACGGCAGATCGCGGAGACAATTTAATAATAAACGGTCAGAAATGTCTATTAAAAATGGATAAGATGCAGCCCCTATCGTCTGCCATCTTATCCATCTCATTTCACTTCTTTCGCTTACCAATATCTCATTCAGATGCATTTTCCTTGATTCCCACTCAGATCCCCAACTTCCGAAACAACGCATACAATTCTTCTGCCTCGTCCATCGAAGGTTTCCATCCATATTGTTTTAAATCGACGCGGTCACCGTCCTCGGTGGAGTCCACCCGTATTCCATCCTGTTCCAGCAGTTTTTTCTGCTGTCCCGGATAGTCGAACGCCGCTGCGCCGCTTAGAAAGCCCTTGGAATTAATCACCCTGAATGCCGGGACATCGCCCAGGCGGTTGGTGCGGAGCGCATATCCCACCTGACGGGAATGGCGCGGTGCACCGCACAGGAGCGCTACCTGACCGTAGGTCGTCACGCAGCCGTCCGGAATGCGCCTAAATACTTCTTTCATTCTCCGATAGATGTCCATAATTATTTTCCCAGCACCTCGTCCGCATGATCAAGTGCTGCCTCGATATTCGGGCAGAAATGATCGCGTCCGACCATATCCACAAATCCTGCTTTCTCCATCACGTGCATCGGCTGCTCGTTGACATGGGACAAAATCAATGTGACGCCGTTCTTCTGGCAGCGCTCATAGAGGGCAACCATCGAATTCATCGCTGTACTGTCAACTGCCGGAACAGCACGCATACGAAGAACCAGGCATTTCGTCTCCTCGCGGGTTTCAATCTGGTTGATGCGGTCTGCTGCACCGAAGAACAGAGGTCCTGTAATCTCATAAACAGCCAGTTCTCTCGGTATCTCCCGCAGACGTGCCTGTTCTTTCATGGCTGCTTCTTCATCTTCTGCAGCTGCCGCTAAGAGCTGTGCCTCTTCCACTGAAAGCTCTTTTCCGGCTTTTTTCGCTTTTCTTACTTCCTGCGCTTTGCGCTTCTGCTCCTCTACTTCTTCGACATAAAGCCAGCTTCTGACGCCCGTCTCATCGCTCATCCGCTTCATAAACAGCAGGCAGGATAACAGCATACCGATCTCGATCGCTACAACCAGATCGAAGATAACGGTTAAGAAGAAGGTCAGCACCAGAACCGCAATATCACTCTTCGGAGCCGTCTTGGTCAGACGGACGAAGGTTCTCCACTGACACATATTGTAGGCAACCATAAACAGGATTGCCGCGATGGTCGGCATCGGGATCCAGCTTGCACACGGCATCAGAACTACCAGAATCAGAAGCAGGACAACCGCATGAACCATGCCTGCAACCGGGGTACGGCCGCCATTTTTGACATTGGCTGCGGTACGCGCGATCGCGCCCGTCGCCGGAATACCGCCAAACAGGGCGGAAATAATATTACCCGCGCCCTGTGCCACCAGCTCCGTGTTGGAACGGTGTTTTCCGCCGATCATGCCGTCCGCTACCACGCAGGAAAGCAGAGACTCAATCGCCGCCAGAACTGCAATCGTAAACGCATCCGACAGGGAACCCTGAATCACATCGTAGCTGAACACCGGCAGACGGAACGCCGGAAGCTTGTTGCTGACCGTGTAAAGGTCGCCGATCGTATTCACATGCAGCGGCAGGAATTTTACCATTAAAATACCTGCGATAACAGCTACCAGCGATCCCGGAATTTTCTCCGTGATCATCGGCATCACGATCAGAATCGCCAGACACACCACGCCGACGATGATCGCGTGCAGGTTGACACTTCCGAATCCGGCTGCGAACGCTTTCAGCTTCTGCATCGTCTCGATCGTCTCCATTCCTGCCGGATAGGTCACGCCGAAGAAATCCTTCAACTGACCGATGACGATCGTCACCGCGATACCGGAGGTAAATCCGGTTGTAATTGTAAACGGAATAAACTTAATCAATGAACCAAAATGGCAGAATCCCATGACAACCAGGATAATACCTGCCATGATCGTCGCAACTGCCAACCCTTCCACGCCGCTCTTCGCCACGATACCTGCCACGATCGTTGCAAATGCCGCCGTTGGACCTGCAATCTGTACCTGGCTGCCCCCTAAAAATGAGATCACAAATCCGGCTGCAATCGCCGTGTAGATACCCTGTTCCGGACCTACACCCGAAGCCAGCGCCAGCGCGATCGAAAGCGGCAGCGCGATGATCGCTACGATGATACCCGCTACCACATCTGACATCAGCTGTGCGCCGGAATACTTCTTCAATGTTGTAAACAACATTGGACGTATTTTTTCCATACCTCAAACTCTCCCTTTTTCTTCCCAATTTAAATAAAAAGTAATTGCCAGCCCTAAAAAGAACCGACAATTACCTATTATACAGCAAAATAAGGGTGTGTCCAGTTCTTTCGAAGTTTTAACACAGGAATGTTTCCGACTTGTTACTGGGCACGTATGCGTAAACAGTAACTCAGACTTCTAGATAAGCATTTGTTAAATTTCTTAGTTGTGATTTTTTTGTCAAAATGACGGATTTGTAAAATTTCTGTCACAAACTTCCGGCTATTTTTTCGATTGACTTTCCTTTAAAAAAGTCTATAATTCGTACTTGTAAAAAGCATTGAGCAGGACACGATTTCCAATTCTCCACGTTTTCAGAGAGCTGCCGGGCGATGAAAGACAGTAACGCCGATGGAAATTATCCCCTGTGAGCTGATCGGACAAACGCATGCAGGATACCAGTAGTCCGGTCCGGATTCCTACCGTTAAAGAGGAACATATTCAGAATGATGGATATGGCTGAGAGATCGGCTTTACAGCCGGTAAAAGAAGTGGTACCGCGGATGCTTATGCCTCCGTCTTCTTGAACTTTTAAAAGTTTCAGGAGGACGGAGGCTTTTTTGTTTCCCCGCTCCCGAAACTCCGGCAAACTGCCGGGACACTAAAAACCATTTGACCTATGGGAATGGAGGTATCTTTATGAACACATTAGTTATCGTAGTTATCGCAGCCTGTTGTCTGGCGGCTGGTTATCTGCTCTACGGCAGATGGCTCGCCCATAAATGGGGCATTGATCCAAACGCCAAAACACCGGCCGTCACAAAAGAAGATGGTCAGGACTATGTTCCGACCGATGGCTGGGTTGTATTTGCCCACCAGTTTTCATCCATCGCCGGTGCCGGTCCTGTCACCGGTGCTATTCAGGCGGCTGTCTTTGGATGGGTTCCAGTCTTTCTCTGGATCATCCTCGGCGGCATCTTCTTCGGCGCTGTTACCGATTTTGGTGCCCTGTACGCCAGCGTTAAAAATGAAGGCAAATCGATGGGACTTCTGATTGAACAGTACATCGGCAAAACCGGTAAAAAGCTGTTCCTTCTGTTCTGCTGGCTCTTTACTTTAATTGTAACCGCCGCTTTTGCCGACATGGTTGCTGGTACATTCAATGCATATGAGACGATAGACGGCGTGACCAGCTTATCCGCCGCCGCAACTGTCAACGGCGCAGCCGGAAGCATTTCCCTTCTGTTCATTGCCTTTGCCGTTGTATTTGGGCTGATTCAGAAAAAGGCTCAGTTCCATGGCTGGAAACAGACCTTGCTCGGACTTGTCTGCACGGTAGCTGCTTTCGTCATCGGCATGAACTGCCCGCTCATTACCACCAAGGCGAACTGGTCCTACATGGTATTCGCTTACATTTTCCTCGCAGCCGTTCTTCCTATGTGGCTTTTGATGGAACCGCGTGACCTGATGACAACCTTTATGTTTGCCGGTATGATTATCGGTGCCGTCGTTGGACTGCTTGTCGCACATCCGGCAATGAACCTGGCGCCTTACACTGGTTTCCACAATGAGAAATCCGGTGACCTGTTCCCGATTTTGTTTGTAACCGTTGCCTGCGGCGCCGTATCCGGTTTCCACAGCCTGGTTTCCTCGGGTACTTCCTCCAAGGCAATCACCAATGAAAAGGATATGCCGAAAGTTGGCTTCGGCGCTATGCTTTTGGAAAGTTTACTGGCTGTCCTGGCTCTGTGCGTTGCCGGTGCTGCCGCTTCCGCTGATGGCACGCCTGCAGCCGGTACTCCGTTTGCTATCTTCTCCTCCGGTGTTGCCGGATTCCTGGAGATGTTTGGAATCCCAGTTTACGCTGCCCAGTGCTTTATGACGATGTGCGTCTCCGCACTTGCCCTGACAAGCCTGGATTCCGTTGCACGTATCGGACGTATGTCCTTCCAGGAGCTGTTCAGTGTCGATGACATGGAACACGCCGAAGGATGGAGAAAGCTTCTCTGCAACAAATATTTTGCAACGGTTATCACCTTGGTATGCGGCTACATTTTAACCCAGATTGGCTATTCCAACATCTGGCCGCTGTTTGGCAGCGCCAACCAGCTGTTAAGCGCCCTGGTTCTCATCACCCTGTGCGTCTTCTTACGCGTCACCGGCCGTGAAAACCGCACGCTGCTGGTTCCACTGGTTGTTATGCTGTGCGTTACCTTCACCGCACTCGTTGAGCGCTGCATCGCACTGGTAAAGGCTTACAATGCCGGAACCGCTGTCTTTATGGTAGAAGGACTGCAGCTTATCATCGCGGTTCTGCTGATGGTTCTGGGTGTCATTATTGTGGTTCATTCCGGTAAAGTACTGTTTTCGAAATCGACTGCTTCGAAGACAGAAAACGATAAAAGATCTGAAATGAATAAACCGGCGCATTGCTAATGATTTCATCAAAATCAAATTATAACCCGACTATAGGTACCAAAAAGGGAGTCTCTCGCTCACGAAAAGAGACTCCCTTTTTTGGTATTTTTTAATTCTATTGATAACCACTCTGCTACTATATGATGCCAACTCTTCACTTCTGAATCTTTCTCACCGCGAATAATTGGCACTTTTGTTACTGTTCACGCATACGTGCCCAATAACGCACTTTTTTCTATTCTTTCATCTTTTTTCAAATTTCTCTGGTATTTCCCCTGCATTTCGTCTATAATAGGAAGCAAATTTTTCAACCAAGCACAGCGCTGACAGGCGTTGTATCAGACAGGAGGAGACATGGATATTGTATGTTTAGATCTAGAAGGTGTATTAGTGCCGGAAATCTGGATCGCATTTGCTGAAGAAACCGGAATCCCGGAGTTAAAACGCACCACCCGCGATGAGCCGGATTATAACAAACTGATGAATTACCGTTTAAACATCCTGCGCGAGCACGGACTGGGACTCAAGGAAATTCAGGAAACGATCTCTAAAATTGATCCGCTTCCGGGCGCAAGGGAGTTTTTAGACAAATTAAAAGAAATTACTCAGGTAATCATCATCAGCGATACCTTCTCCCAGTTTGCCGGACCTCTGATGAAGAAACTTGGCTATCCGACCATCTTCTGCAACTCTCTGGTTGTCAGCGAAAATGGTGAGATTACCGATTTTAAGATGCGCTGTGAGAAATCCAAATATACAACCGTCAAAGCACTCCAGTCCTGCGGCTTCGAGACGATCGCCAGCGGCGACAGCCACAACGACCTCGCCATGATTGAGGCAAGCAAGGCGGGCTTCCTCTTCCGCACGACGGAGGAGATCAAGGCAGAATATCCGCAGATTCCGGCTTATGAGACGTATGATGAGCTGTTAGAAGCGATTAAAAAGGTATTAGCGTAAACATTCCGTATTTTCATAATTGCATATGCAATCGTAAAAGCAGCCCCCGGAATCCACACTCCGGGAGCTGCTTTTCAATCGTTTATCCTCTCAAATGTTCACTGATTATTTTTCAATAAATAACTGTTTTACATCAAATGCCTCGTCGATCATGCCGGATTCATACATGAAATCAGCGGTCTTCTGGAAGCCTTCTTTGTCATCATCTGTGATCTCGGTAGAGAAATCATAGAGATCGTACATGCTTTTGACTGCATCGGTGTCCAGATCCAGCTCATCGGCTACGATCTGCATCGTCTCATCCGGTTTTTCTTCCATGAAATCAGCAATCTCGGTCTGTGCTTCTTCCAGCTTCTCGATGATCTCCGGGTGCTCGTCATAGAATTTCTGCGTCACTGCCACTGCAATGATCGCCTTAATCAGGCCTTCGCCGTCGGCTACCAGGTGGTAACCCTGCTTCCCTGCATTGTAAGCAGTTGCGCCAGCAACCAGAGCCACGTCTACACTGCCGCCGTCCAGACCTGCTTTTGCATCCGGGATCGACATATTGACATAGTTGACATCGTCGATCGTCATGCCAGCCGTTGCCAGATAGGAAACGAGAAGCTCATGCAGGTTGGTTCCGGTCGGTCCTGCGATTGTCTTTCCTCTCAGGCTTTCCGGCGTCGTCAGGGACTCATCCTTAGAATACATACAGAATGCCTTCGGAGAACGGCTGTACATATTTAATACCTTGATATCCGCTCCATTTGCTGCAGACAGAATCACCGAAGTACCGCCAACCGCATACAAAACCTGCACATCGCCGGAAGCCAGCGCCTGTGTCTGATCTGCCCCGGAGGTCAGCTCCGCATAATCAACCTCAATCCCCATATCGCCAAATGTTTTTTCAAAAATACCCTGATTTTTTTCGATGATCGTCGGCACATTGAGCGGAGAAGTTACATACGTAAAGGTCAGCTTATCCAGATCAGATTCTTTCGCTGTCTCCTCCTCGGCTGCCGCCTCCTCTGCGCTGGTTTCTGCCTCTGCCTGCGTGCTCTCAGCCGCATCTTTTGTACCGGAGCAGCCTGCCAGGGAAGCTGCGGTAAGGCAGAGTGCCATTCCCATTGCCATCCATCGTTTCATCATAATCGTTCCTCCTCTAAATAAAATGTAAATTATTTATAATATCCCTTTTCAGGGTTATCATCTCATCCTCCAAAAGATTCCTCTCTTCCTGCGGTGCCTTGACCTCATAGAGCGCCTTGACCATGCCCTTTTCAATGACCGCAATCTGGCTTCCCAGAATCAGTGCCTCATCGATGCTGTGCGTCACAAACAGAATGCTCGCACTGCGCTCCTGCTGGACGCGCAGAAGCTCTTTCTGCATCTGTTCCCTTGTAAAATAGTCAAGCGCGGCAAACGGCTCATCCATCATGATAAAGGTCGGCTCATACGCCAGCGCCCGCGCGATCGCCGCCCGCTGCTGCATTCCGCCGGAGAGCTGTGCCGGATATGCTTTTTCAAATCCAGATAATCCGACCGTGCGGATAACCGCCTCTATTTTCCCCGGATCTGTCTCCTTTTTTGAAAGCCCGAACACCACATTTTCCCAGACGGTCAGCCACGGCATGAGGCGCGGTTCCTGAAAGACAAATGCCGTCTTGTGGGCGCTCTCCCAGCGGATCTCTCCGCTGTCCGCCGTCTCCAGTCCTCCGGTCAGCCGCAGAAGCGTCGTTTTCCCGCATCCGCTCTGCCCCAGAATCACGGTGATTCTCCCCGCCGGAAGCGACAGGTTGATCCCGTTTAAAACGGGAATCTCCCGGTTATCCACTCGGTATGTTTTATGAATATCAATCAGTTCAATTCCAGCCATTTTCCCCGGATCCTTTCAGCACAAATCCTATCATCCATCCAAACAGGCGGTCCGTCACATATCCGACTGCCCCGATCACCAGAATCCCCACGATCACCTTGTCGGTCCGCGACATCTGCTGTGCAAATAAAATCATATGTCCAAGCCCGGTGGACGCCGCCACCATCTCCGCACCGATAATGGCGCGCCAGCTATAGCCAAGCCCGATCCGCATTCCGACCAGAATATCTGCCATCGCATAGGGCAGAATGATGCGGAAAAATTTGCGGCGCTTCGAGTAGCCGAACATATCGCCCACTTCCAGAAGTTTCGAATCGCACCCGGTAAATCCCTTCACGATATTTAAGTACATCGGGAAAAAGGACGCCAGCACAATAATCACCGTCTTCGTCGTCTCTCCGATTCCGCACCAGAGAATCAGCAGCGGAATCATGCTGAGCGGCGGGACATTGCGGAAAAACTGCACAATATACTCATAGTAAACGCTGCTGCCCGGAAACATCGCCCGGAACATTCCCAGCACAAAGGCAAACAGGAACGCAATCGCAAATCCCTTCATGACACGCAGGAAACTGATTGAAACATCCCGCCACAGTTCCCCGGTTTTCACCATTTTTAAAAAGCTCGTCCACACCCGCGCCGGGGACGGCAGCACATACGCACTGACCATCTCCATGCGGCAGACCAAATACCAGATCAGAAATACCGCTCCGATTCCCAGCGCCGGACCGAAGTATTTCTGCCAATTATCCTTGAATTTCTTCGTTTCTTTCATTCTTCCCATTCTTTTGCCGCAATTCATGCATTTTCCGCTTCTTCAAGCGTTTTCCATGAAGCGCAACTTTCTCTCACTCTGTCTGCACGCCATCCCCGTGATGGCATCCATCCTTACAATACAAAAGTTCCAGCAGATCCGCCTGCTTCCAGCTTCCGCTCTCCACATATGCCCGGATTTTCTCCGGACTGCTGACACTCTCTACCTTCGCCGCCTGTCCATCTTTCCGGCAGATTCCCGCAAAATACCCCGGCGGAATCGGGCTGTCTTCGATCGCCCGGACGCACACCTCACCGCCCGCCAGACGATTCCATGCGATAAACCGCGTATTCTCAAGTCCCAGCGAATTTCCAAGCACCGCAAGACTCTGGCATGGCGTCGTGATGATCTTCTCCCCATCCGCCAGATCCGGACGCGTGCTTAATTCCCGCGCACAGTGAAGTAAAATCGGCTCGATCGGGGCAACTTTCAGGTTTTCAATTCCAGATTCGTTTTCCGGCTCCTTCTGTATCTCTTCAAGCAGCCGAACCGCCTCCGGACAGCGCGCATCCGCAAGCGTCACGCCCGCCCGCAGACTAGCTTCATATCTTTCCCGGACGATCCGTCCCCAATCGCCCCGGCACTCGACCCGCGTCAGACCATGCCGTTCTAAAAAACGCTTCAGCGAATCTTCCTCACACATCCCGGCAGAAACCGGATTTATCCACAAATACTGCATTGTTTCTCCACTCTATCCAATCAGGCTGCCTAGCTTTCACACCTATGCACCTAATTTACTGCGTTTTCACGTTCCCTGCAAGTTAGTTTTTTCTAACTAGCTTATCATAGCAAAAAATCGATATATTGTCCAGTTTTGATTGTAAACTTTTACAATTTTATAAGTTGACACTAGCCGGTAAAAATGATAAAATCGGTTTTAATAGTTCCTATTTTCCTACATCTTTAATAGGTTTTATTCCGAACAGATTCCTGTTTTTATTGAATCCTATAAAAAAAGCAGGCGGACAGGGCATCAAGGATACAATTCAGGCGATCGAAAATGCCGGATATACCTATGAGATCGAGTCGGATGACCGTGAAGAATAATGGGACGCATTTTTCTATAAAAAAGGTTTTAACCAATTCTCGCACTTTCCGTGAAAATCGGCTAAAACCATTTTTCATTACAGCATATTAATAAACCCGGTCGATACCAGGAAAAGAACCAGCATGACAGCTGGCACAATATACCGGATTAAGAAGCTGTACATACCTGCTCTTGAAAAATGTTCCCCATTTTTCTCGACTTCTTCCACGATCCACTTCGGTCCGACCACCCATCCGATCAGGATGCTGGTTAAGAAGGAAATGATCGGCATAAGGAAGCTGTTGCTGATATAATCCATCACATCAAGCAGCTGTCCGGTGGAACCGTTCGGCAGCTTCAACTCAAAATACAGAACATTGTAGCCCAGACAAATGAGAACTGCCGTGATCAGGGAATAGATTCCGACCATCACACACATCTGTTTTCTCGTCTTTCCAAACACTTCCATGCAGTTGGCAACCAGCGTTTCCATGACAGAAACGCAGGATGTCAGCGCCGCAAAGCCAAGCATCAGGAAAAATGCAAGTCCCACGATATGACCGGCGCCGCCCATCGCCTGAAATACCTTTGGAAGCGAAATAAAGGTCAGACTCGGACCGGACGCCATGCCATCGCGTCCTAAAAATACAAAGACCGCCGGAATAATCATCATACCGGACAGAAGCGCCACACCTGTATCAAAAAATTCAATCTGATTGGTCGCCTTGTTCAAATCGATCTCATCTTTGACATAAGAACCATATGTTACCATAATTCCCATCGACACACTCAGTGAGAAAAAGAGCTGGCTCATCGCATCCAGCAGTACTTCCAGAAATCCTCTTACCGTCAGTCCCGTAAAATCCGGGCGCACGTAGACGAGGAATCCCTGTATTCCCGTCCGGACCGTCCCATCCGCGTCCGTGTAGGAAAGCGTCAATGAAAAAATCGCGATTCCGATGACTAACAGGATCAGTCCCGGCATGATAAAACAGGAAAATTTCTCAATTCCCTTCTCTACACCTCTGTATACAACCCAGATTGTGAGCGCCAGAAAAATTCCCGTGAAAATCAGCGGCGCATTCTTTTCCGTGATAAACGATGTAAAATATCCGTCCTCCGCCACATCCCTGCCGGATGTCGTCAAATACTCAAAGAAATATTTCGTGATCCATCCGCCGATGACCGAATAATACGTCATAATTAACATCGGAACCAGAAACGTCAGGTATCCGACAAACTTCCTCTTCGGATGCAGCGTTCCAAACGCCTGCAGCGCATTCTCCTTCGTTCTTCTGCCGATCGCCACATCCGTCGTCAGAAGTACAAATCCAAATGTCGCCACCAGCACCAGATACACCAGCAGGAACAGTCCGCCTCCGTCTTTCGCACATAAATACGGAAAACGCCAGATATTTCCTACACCGACGGCACTTCCGGCTGCTGCCAGCACAAACCCCAGCGAACCGCTGAAGCTGTTTTTCTTTTTTGCCATTTACTTATAACCCCCGTGATTGTAACTTTTATGTCCGTCTCCCGAGGACATAGACAGCTTCTATTCTACCTGTTTTTATTAGAATTACAAGTATCTGCCGGCAATTTTCTCCTCAAATTTCTCCCCCTCCCGCTTTTCTTCCCAGCCGCCCCATCGTTACTGTTCACGCATCATGCCCAGTAACGGAATTTGCCGTGGCTTCGCATTTAATTTATTTTTCCCCCCTTCATCTCTACTTGCCTGCCTTATCATCTTCTGCTAAAATTAAAAAGACAAAAACAGGAATTTTCCCATGGAATGAGGCATATACACAATGAACAGCAATCAAACATTCCCGCGTCTTTGCCGGGTTTTAGAAATATACGAAGCCGATTTTGGCTGTGAAGAACGCCCGGACGGACAGGAAACGATGGTCTGTGTCCGTCTGCTGGACACAACTGAAAATGCAAACCTCTCAGAGCATCCAGAATACACGATACGCACCGCGGATCAGGCACTCTATGATGCCGGAATCGATGAGGGCGATCGCGTCTGGTTTGACCCGGAATCCGGGCAGATTGAGAAAGCGGCTGAATCACACTAAAATATAAAGAGGTTACAAAGGAATATCAAAATGGAACCATTTTACTATAATCACATGAACAAGAACCAGCAAGCCGCCTACCGCGCCATGCAGCAGGGGCTTACCAATCTCTCCGACGAATTTCAGATTCCGCGCCTGGAGGGAAAGGATTTAAGCAATGTATTTTTTGAACTGCGGCTCGATCACCCGGAGATTTTCTGGGCTTCCGGCTTTAAATATAAGTATTACCCAGATTCCCCGAATCTGATCCTGATACCGGAATACCTCTTTGACAAGGGCAAGATCCGCGAACATCAGAAAGCGATGGGCGCCCGCGTCGAAAAACTTGCCCGCCCAGCAATGAAGCTGACTGAACTGGAAAAAGAACGCTATATCCACGATTTTATCTGCGAACACGTTCACTATGACAAATTAAAAAAGCCCTACTCCCATGAGATCATCGGACCTCTGGGACAGGGCGTCGGCGTCTGCGAGGGCATCGCCAAATCGGTCAAAATTCTTTGTGATACGCTCGGCATCTGGTGCATGATCGCGCTCTGCGGCAATAACCCTGAAAAGGGCATCAAATACCGCCATACCTGGAACATCGTCAAGATCGGGAAAACGTACTACCATCTGGACGCTACCTTCGACAACAGTCTCGGCAAATGTCTCCAGACCGGCGAGGAAATCCGCTACGATTACTTCAATCTCGACGACAAGGCGATCTTCCGCGACCACGAACCGCTCATCGCCCCGGCGCCTGCCTGCACGGACAGCGATCATTTCTACTACAAAGAAAAGAAGCTTTCCTTTACCAAACAGGAGGACGTTTACAAGCGCTCCTTACAGGCGACCAAAAAAGGAAAAACACTGACGTTTCACTGGCGCGGCGGCTATCTGACAAAGGAAGTTCTGCGTGAACTGCTCGACCTAATCGAAAAAGCCGGAAAAGAACGGCAGAAAACAGCTCTCATTAAGCTTAACTGGCCGCAGGCAGTTCTGCGCGTCCGCTACACCGATGAGGCCATCCAGCCGATTGTCACCATGGAGGAAGCAAATGAAGGGGAAGAAACCCCGGAAGGCACAGCGTCTTTATAGTTCGCTGTGCTTTTCCGCGGAGCATTTTTGTGTCATAGGACGAAGTTTCCTATGACATGAAGATTCTAACAATCATAGAGATCATCTTCCAAAACCAGATCCTGATGTTTATCAAAGCTGCCTGCCAAAGGAGCTTATCCAGAAAGTTTTACGCTGTTTTTTTGCTATACGTCAATGATTAGGATGAAATTTCTTAGAATTTTTCTCAAAGGAACTATTGCTATAGTCTCTCTTTTACTTCCATAACTGGGCACACACCAACTCCAGTACACTTCCCGCGATACATCTCGCCTTGTCCGAGATCAGAAAACAGTTGGAAAGTTCCTCTTTTCTCGGATCGACATCTGCTACCTTGAAATGTTCCGTCACCCGATAACCATCCCGCAAAAGACCTCGCAGAATGCCCGTGATCTGTGTCTGAACCAGAAGTTTCGTTCCGTCCTCCTGCCAAATCTCCGCGATCGTGTCCCCGGCTTCAACGATATCACCGATCACACGCACATTTTTGAAAATACCCGCTGCCTGCGCGTGAATCACCCGCTCTGCACCGTATCCGCCGATCACGCCCGGAATCCCCGTATTCGGGATTGCCGCACCCTCGCGGATAATTCGCCCCAGCCGGTGACCGCGCTTTGTCTCCACCACAACATCCACATCCTCACCTGCCGTAAAGCCCGGACCAAGTGCAATCGTGAGCGGTGCCATATCCCGGCGGGTTCCAAGATTTCGCTTTGCCAGAATCGCATCGATCACAACAGCCGGTTTCAGCGCTCCAATCGACACGCCTTTCGGATCAATCAAAATCGGCACGCTATTTTCCTGCCAGACCGCTTCTGCCTCCTCATATCGATCAATCCGGACAGCACGAAGCCCCTCGACCTCAGTTGTTTTTGTATAAACCGCCTCACACAGAGCTACCTGTCGCCGGATCGCCGCCGGATTTTCAATCTCCAGCACCAGCACCCGAAGCCCTGCCGCCCAGAGCCGATGAATCGTTCCAGTTGCCAGGTCACCGCCGCCGCGCACAATAATTAAATCATCTCGTTTCATGAGGATGCCTTCTCCTATCTCACTTTTGTTACTATTATTTCCATTACCTGTTTATGCAGCTTCTTCTTCAAATAATTCCTTTGATTGTGTTTTCTACTTTTAGAGTAATTCTTTTTACTGCCACACACACGACACCTTATCATAAACAGAAGTGTCTATCCGTCCGCTCCACTGCTCCCACTCTTCCGGACGCATCCGCCACGCAAGACCACAGCCGGCAGAAATCTCCCTCGGAAGTGGAATTAAACGTCCCGAAATGCCCGTTTCCATACATCGTTTTTCCCATTCCATCGCCGCCACAGTTGTCTGAAAGGACAGTACGATAAATGGATGTTTTTCTCTCATACTACCAATTTCTCCCCTACGCTTCCTCTGCCAGTGCCCGAACTGCTTCTGCTGCCCTCTCAATCTCCTCTTCCGTATTAAAATGCGAAAAACTGAACCGCACCACTCCCTGACCTACCGTTCCAAGCGCCCGGTGCATGAGCGGCGCACAGTGTGCCCCCGCGCGGACGCAGATGCCGTATTCTTCCCAGAGTGCATCCGCCACACGTGCCGAATCTTCCCCGGCAAGGTTGAGGGAGACGATCGGCGCATGACATTTTGCCGCCGGATCTCCATACACAATGATGCCCGGAATTTCCTTCACCTGTTCGTAAAAACGGCGTGTTAAATCCCGCTCCCGTTTCTGCAATTTCTCGATCCCCTGATCCATCCGGTAACGGATGCCTGCTGCCAGCCCCGCCAGACCATGGACATTGAGCGTCCCAGCTTCGAGTGCCGTTGGCATTTCCTTCGGATGGTGTTCATCATAACTGTGAATGCCGCTGCCGCCAACCAGAAGCGGTTCCACCGAAAGTCCCGGCTTCACATACAGCCCGCCGGTTCCCTGTGGTCCCAGAAGCGCCTTGTGCCCGGTAAAACAGAGCACGTCGATTCCGAGCTTCTGCACGGAAAACAGTTCTTCCCCTGCAGTCTGCGACGCATCCACAATCAGAAGCAGTCCATTCCGTTTAACAAACGAAGAAATATAGGAAAGATCCGTCACATTTCCTGTCACGTTGGAGGCGCCGGTAATTACCACCGCACGCGTCTCTGGGCGCAGAAATGCTTCCAACTCTTCATATTTTAGATTTCCACGCGCATCCACACCCACAAAACTAAGCATCGAACCCTGATCACGAAGACGATAAAGAGGACGCAGCACCGAATTATGCTCACAGACCGTCGTGATCACGTGATCGCCCGGACGAATCAGCCCGGAAATGGCTATGTTCAGCGCCTCCGTTGCGTTTGCCGTAAAGGCAATCCGCGACGCATCTTCCGCATCAAACAATTCTGCTGCTGCCGCACGTGCCCCGTACACCAGTCTTGAAGCATGTAAGGTTGCCTCATGCGCGCCGCGCCCCGGATTTCCTGCGGTGCGAAGCGCCTCAAGGACCGCCTGTTCCACCTGCAGCGGCTTTTGAAGCGAAGTCGCCGCATTGTCCATATAAATCATGGTTTTACCACATTTCCAGCGCCCAGCATTTTTTCAGCGATGACATACATGTTGGTTACACCGCCGACTGCCAGCTTCTCGGTCAGACCATAGAAATTCAGGCAGGTGCCGCAGGTCAGGATCTCCACACCTTCTGCCTCCAGTGTCTTCAGATCCTCCAGCATCGGAGATCCTTCACAGGTCAGACTGGCTCCGCCGTTATAGAAAAGAATGGTTTTCGGCAAGTTGTCCTGCTGGGTCAGGGCAAATGTAAATGCCTTCAAAAGCGTCTTTCCAAGTTCCTCACTGTCCTCGCCCATCTTATCATTGGCAATCACAACCACGGTATCGGTACGGCTGTCCGGAATACAGGCTTCGCATCCGGCTCCTGCCTGTGCTTTTTCCTCTTCTGTCTGTTCACCCACCGTAAAGATAACCTGATATTCCTGATCCGCCAGCTTCTTTGCACTGCTCTGATAGCCCTTCTGCTCTGCCATTTTCGTCAGATTCTGAACTGCAATCTCATTATCCACCAGCACTTCCACCTGTCCGGCACCCGAAAGTTCCTCTATCGCGTGTTTTGCCTTTACGACCGGAATCGGGCATGCGTCTCCTCTTGCATCTACTTTCTTCATTTCTGTTTCCTCCTATCCTCGTACAAAAATTTCAACCTTTCCCGGTTCCGTGATCGTTCCCACGATCCGCGCCGGAAGCCCGGCGTTCTGCAGCTCCTGTTCCAGTTTCTCCGCCTCATCCGGGGCAGCTGCCATCAGAAGTCCGCCGGAGGTCTGCGGGTCAAACAAGACCTCTTCCATTGAAAACGGTACATTTTCAAACTGCACCGCCGCCCCGACATAGTTGCGGTTTCTCTGTCCTGCCGCCGTGTATAAAAACGCATCTGCCGACTCACGTGCGCCCGGAAGCACCGGGATATGCTTCACATCAATCTCGCACGACAGCCCGCGCCCCATCATTTCATGCAGATGTCCCAGAAAACCGAACCCAGTCACATCTGTGCACGCGTGAACCGTGTACTTCCGGCTGATTTCCGCCGCTGTTTTATTGAGCGTCGTCATCGACTGTACCGCTCTGTCCATCTGCTCTTTTGTCACTTCTCCGACGCGGTTTGCCGAACAAATCAGCCCAACACCCAATGCCTTTGTCAAAATCAGGCGGTCGCCCGGCTGTCCGGCATCATTGGCGTACAGCTTTTTCGGATTTACCAGTCCCGTCACGGACAAACCGTATTTCACGCCCGTGTCCGCAATCGAGTGACCGCCCGCGAGAATGCCGCCTGCTTCTGCCACCTTCTCCGCGCCGCCCTGTAAAATCTGTCCCAGAACATTCAAATCCATTGATTCCGGAAAACACACCAGATTCAGCGCCGTCTTGACCTCACCGCCCATCGCGTACACGTCGCTCAGCGCATTTGCCGCTGCAACCTGTCCAAAAATATACGGATCGTCCACCATCGGCGGGAAGAAATCAACCGTCTGTACCAGCGCCAGCTCCTCCGTGACCTGATACACTGCCGCATCGTCCCGGCTGTCATATCCGACTAAAAGATTCGGATCCTTCTCGCCGCGCGGTAGTTTTTCCAAAATGCGGCTTAAAACACCGGCTCCCAGCTTCGCCGTACAGCCGCCGCCCGTACAAAATACAATGTCCTTTTTCTCACTCATTTTTCTCACCCCTGATTTCGTTCTGTTTCTGAAAAGGAAGTTAAAATTCCCTGAATTCCGTAGCTATGTTTCAGGATATCCAGTACCTTTCTGCCATCCTCCCGGCGCTCTGACGTGTCCGCCTGGTTCAGAACCACAAAAAACGAACGCCCCGATATATCTTTTCTGGCACCGTTTTCGCTACCAAGAAGCCACGCCAGAAGTTCTGGGGTCAAAGGCGTATCTTTCGAAATGGGCACTTCTTTGAGCAGTCTTTTTCCTTCTTTGGGATAAGCTGCGTCCCCATACTCGCACACATCCCTGTTCCACGCCTCAATCGCCAGTTCCGCCCGAAAGCACACCTCCCCCAGCGGACGATACAGGGCACTCAGCCCCGCAACCGCCAGCACGATATCGCTCTGCGGCAGTATCACCGGCTCATACGCCGCCGGAAATTTACACGGAAGACATTTCGCGCCATCCGCCTCCAGAAATGTGATATCTGCATCCGAAATCCACTCGCTTCGAATCGATTCTGGCAGAATTGTCAATTTTTCGTGTGGGGCTGGGGTTCCGGCTACGACATAGGTTCCCTGCTGCCAGAGACGATCGCGCTCTTTTCTGGCATTCTCCCACGCGGTATTTTCTTCCTCATTTACCACAATCCACGGCACATTTACCGGCTTCCGAATATGCGTCGTCGTCGCCGTCAGCACCCGCCATCCCTTCGCCGTGCAGTACGCCGACAGCGCATACAGAAGCGTCGTCTTTCCGCCTCCGCCAATCAGCGAGACCACGTGTCCTTTTTCACGTAAGAAAGGAAACTTCTGCTCCCAGTCCATCACCGCAGCTTCTCTTCCCATTCCTTCTCCCGAAATCCCGTTAAAACAGTATCTCCATCCACAATGACAGGGCGTTTTACCAACATCCCATTGGTGGCAAGCAGCTTCAACTGTTCGTCCTCGCTCATCTGCGGCAGCTTATCCTTTAACTGCATTTCCTTATATAGCATCCCGCTCGTATTGAAAAATTTCTTGATCGGCAGCCCGCTTCTCGCCTGCCACTTCTTCAATTCCTCATACGTCGGATTTTCCTCCACGATATGGCGCTCTGTATATGAAATTTCCTGTGCATCCAGCCATTTTTTCGCTTTCTGGCAGGTACTGCATTTTGGATAATAAATAAACAGCATCGTATTCCTCCTTTGTGAGCATGCTTGCTATTATACGGCACCTTCTATTTTAAATGCGGCCGTTTTAAACAAAGCATTTTACCTTTTTAAATTACCTACAGAAATTATACCCAGACACCAGAAAGATTGCAAGGGATGCCTGAAAATGATACAATAATAGTATCTGCAACTATATTCAAGTCGAACGTCCGTGAGACTTGGCGCGTGATCCTGGTCAGCGAAGCTGACATATTCCTATCAGAATCACTGCGCAACCTCGCGGAGCGTTTATCTCAGTCGGAGACAAGGCTTCCACTGAGACAAATTTGCTATTACTCACCACCTGAAGAGGTAGGAATCTTCTCGACTGAGATACCCCCCTCTTTTATACCAACAGGGAAACACATTCACCCAAAAATTATTATAAAAATATCCACTATGAAAGAAAAAATATTTAACATCATCCAGATCGGCGACAAGAGCAACCGTATCAGCCGTGCATTCGATATTTTCATCACCTTCACGATCATCTGCAATATCATTGTCACGTTTCTGGAAACATTCGATCAATTAACATCCTTCGGTGGTCTGTTTACCATGCTGGAACATGCCAGTGTCCTGATTTTCTGTATTGAATACGCGCTGCGCATCTGGACTGCCGACTATCTCTATCCAGAAAAAACGCCGGGACGCGCCCGGTTCTGCTTTCTCATTTCCTTTGATGGAGTGGTGGATCTACTGACGATCATCCCGGTCTTTTTTCTGTCGGGCTTCATCATTTTCCGTATGCTGCGCGTGGCGCGGATTTTCCATCTGTTCCGGCTCAATGCGAAATACGACTCGTTCAACATCATTACCACCGTACTCTATGAAAAACGGAACCAGATCATTTCCTCTGTGTTCATCGTCATGGTGCTGATGCTGGCGAGCAGCATGTGCATGTATAGTGTCGAGCACAACGCTCAGCCGGACATTTTCCGCAATGCATTCAGCGGCATCTGGTGGAGTATGTCCACGCTGCTGACCGTCGGTTACGGCGATATTTACCCGGTCACAACGCTTGGGCGCGTGATGGCGATCTGCATCGCCTACCTCGGAGTCGGTGCCGTCGCGATCCCAACCGGTATCATCAGCGCCGGTTTCGTCGAACAGTACCAGCGCAAGAGCAGCCTGTCCAGCATGAAGGACGCGGATATTCAGGAAATTGCCGAGGTTTTCGTCGATAAACGATATGCCGGAAAAACCATTGAAGAGATGGAAGAAGAGCAGAATATCAAGATATTTCTGGTGCTGCGCGATGATCTGTCGGTGCTTCCGCAGAAAAATATGGTTTTGAAATTAAATGATATTGTGATTATACGAATAGAAAATGAAGCGTAATCAAACTTATCATCAAACATTTTTTATGAACGTGAAAAAGAATGTGCCTTGGCACATTCTCGCGCCGAGCGCGGTCGCTTGCGACATGTTTCTGCTTCGCGCGAGTGCGCATCATTGGCACGTTAGTGCCTTTTTGTGTAATAGGGAATTCCAAGGAATTTCCTATTACACAAAAAGACTGCCGTCCAAAGTTTCTCTCTCTGGACAGCAGCCTTTTCTTTTCTTCAAAATCAGCTTCTCAGCTCAATTCCATACATCTTATTCAGCTGTTTCAGCACTTTCTTGACATATCCGTCAACGGTATCTGCCTTGAACGCCTCTTCCTTCGGAGTGAAGAGAACGGTAAATGCCATCGATTTCTTATCGGCTGCGATCTGTCTGCCCTCGTATACGTCGAACAGGCTAACATCCTTGACGTAAGCACAAGCCTCGCGGATACAGCCCTCAACCTGTCCGCAGGTGATGTCTTTGTCCATAACCAGCGCCAGATCACGTTTTTCCTCCGGGAATTTTGGAAGCGGCTCAAATACTTTGGCTTTTCCATACCATTTCTCCAGCGCTTTCATGCTGATCTCCAACACATACGCATCTTCGCGCATTGCCTCTTCCTTCATGATCTCATATTTTACCTTACCGAGGTAACCAATCTCCTCGCCCTCGCAGAAGATCGCTGCGGTCTGATACGGATGCAGGAACGGTTTCTCTGCTTTTTCATAGTTAAAAGTAATATTTAAAACATCGGCAACTGCCTCTGCCATTCCCTTTAAGGTAAAGAAGGACTCTTCCTTACCAAATGCACCGATGCACAGCGTCTCTCGCTCTTCCGGATATTCCGTCAGAGGCAGGGACTTCGGAATAAATGCATTTCCAATCTCGAAGATACGTCCCTCGAAGATGCCTCTCTTCTGGTTGCGTCCCATCGCATGAATCATCTGCGGTGCCAGTGTTGTTCTCATCAGGGACAGATCCTCGTTGATCGGATTCATGATGCGGATCGCCCTGCGCTCTGGCGCGTCCTCTGCAAATCCCATTTCATCCAGATCCGACGGGGAGAAGAAGGAATAGTGGATTCCCTCAAATGCGCCAACACTGCACAGCGTTCTCTTTACTTTCAGAATTGTTCTCTGACGCAGGTTGCTTCCACCGATCGTCACCTTAGCACTCGGCAGGAAGGTCGATGTGATGTGATCGTAGCCGTACATACGGATCACTTCCTCGGCAACATCCGGATAATCTTCCATATCCTCGCGGTATGCCGGGAAATGCATGGTCAGTTCGTCGCCGTTGATCTCCGGCTGGAAGTTTAAGCCAGTCAGGATGCGTAAAATATCCTCGTTCGGAACGGTAATACCCAGAACAGCGTTTACCTTCTTAACACTTGTCTTGAAGGTAGTCGGCTCTAAGGAGTTTCCGGTATTTACATTTTTATGGGTCTTGGAAATCTTACCAACTCCCAGCTCCTCAACCAGGTGCAGGACACGTTTCATCGCCATCTCAGTTGTGTACTCATCGACCCCCTTAGAATATCGCTGGCTCGCGTCGGATCCCTGTCCTAATGCACGGGAGCTTCTGCGGATGTTGTCACGGGCAAATTTAGCTGCCTCAAACATCACTTCCGTCGTGGTATCACGGATCTCAGAATTTAAACCACCCATGATTCCGGCAAGTGCTACCGGCTTTTTGCCGTCGCAGATAACCAGATTGTTCGGATTTAAGGTAAATTCTTTCTCATCCAGCGTCACGATCTTCTCGCCCTCGGCCGCGCGTCTTACGTTGATCGCATTGCCCTCCAGATAATCGCAGTCAAACGCATGAAGCGGCTGACCTAACTCACGCATGATATAGTTTGTAATATCAACAATATTGGAAATGGAATTATTCCCTACCAAAGCCAGACGTCGTCTCATCCATGCCGGGGACTGACCCAGTTTTACGTCATATACATAGTGTGCAATGTAACGCGGGCAAAGATCCTGTGCCTCTACCGTTACGTTGAAGCCTTCTTTCTCAACTTTTGTCTCAGTGTAATCCAGTGCCGGCGTCTTGAGCGGCTCGCCCAGTGCGGCAGCAACCTCTCTTGCCAGACCGAAAATACTCTGGCAATCCGGACGGTTTGCCGTGATAGAAACATCGAAGATCCAGTCATTTAAGCCGGTCAGCTCTTTGACATCCGAACCAATTTCCGCATCCTCCGGCAGAACCAGCAATCCGTTGTAACCAGCACCCGGATACAGATCCTCGTTTAAGCCAAGCTCGGTACCAGAACACAGCATACCCTGGGACTCATAACCTCTCAATTTACCCTTTTTAATGGTAGCCACGCCCTCGATCGTCACATGATCTTTTGCAGTTGCATATACTTTCGCGCCAATCATGGCAACTGGGAATTTTCCACCAGCTTTTACATTGTCAGCGCCACAGCAGATCTGTAAGAGTTCCGGACCACCTACATTGACCTGGCACACATGAAGATGTGTTTCCGGAATCGGCTCACAGGAGTCAACATAACCAACGACGATGCCGCTGATATCCTTGCCAACCTGCCATTTTTCTTCTACCTCAAATCCACAGTCAAAAAGCTTCTTCTCCAGCTCATCTGCGGAAATATTAATATCTACATAATCTTTTAACCAGCTTAACGGTACAAGCATTTCTAATCCTCCTGTCCTGATCAGTCATCGATCTGATCCAGCACACGCAGATCAGACTCAAAAAGCATCTTGATGTTGTTGATGCCGTATTTCAGCATTGCGATACGCTCCAGACCCAATCCGAATGCGAATCCACTGTATTTATTGGAATCAATGCCACAGTTTTCCAGTACCTTCTTATTTACCACACCAGCGCCGAGAACCTCGATCCAGCCAGTTTCCTTGCACAGACGGCAGCCCTTTCCGCCGCACTGGAAGCAGCTTACATCGACCTCGACAGACGGCTCCGTGAACGGGAAATAGGACGGACGAAGTCTCGTTTTTGTCTGCTCACCGAAAATTCTCTGAACAAACATATCCAGCATACCCTTTAAATCACACAGGGTGATGCCCTCATCAACAACCAGGCCTTCCATCTGGCTGAACATCGGAGAATGGGTCGCATCATCATCAGAACGGAATACCTTACCCGGGGAAACAACCTTGATCGGCGGTTTTTTCGCTTCCATGACATGAACCTGTCCAGCCGATGTCTGGGTACGAAGCAAGAACTCCGGAGACAGGTAGAATGTATCCTGCATATCGCGTGCCGGATGATCCTGCGGTGTATTTAAAGCCGTAAAGTTATAATAATCGGTCTCTATCTCGGTTCCCTCATATACCTCAAATCCCATAGAGGTGAAGATATCCGTCAGCTGATTGCGGACCGTCGTAACTGGATGCAGCTTGCCGTAACGGATTTTAACCGGCGGCATCGTAATATCAATCTTCTCTGATTCATAGCGCTGCTGCTGCTCTTTCTCCTTTAATTTCTGATCCAGCTCGTCAAAGAAATTGTTTGCCCACTCCTTGGCGCCGTTGATTGTCTTACCAAATTCCGCTTTCTGATCATTGGCAACATTACGCATTTCTTTCATCAGCAGACCAATTCTGCCCTGCTTATTATCCAGAAAGGTCTTCTTAAACTCATAGACACTCTTGGAAGTCGTCAGAGCATCCGCACCCTGGCGGATTTCCTCTTTGATCGCAGTGATCACTTCATTCAGCTCTTTTAAATCCTGCATGATTTCTCTCCTTCTATTACTTTTGTTGCTTTTTATCTTGATATTGCTTTAACTTGTGGACACGAATTTGTGCATAAAGGATGTTCTCTGGCACATTCGGGCGTCTCGCGCGGTCGCTTGCGACATGACATAAAAAAATCCCTTCGCACAAAACGTGCAAAGGGACGATCATATCTATACCGCGGTACCACCCAGCTTCCTGTCGGCAGCTCATTTTTTCGTCTGCCACAGACACTTTCCGGTATGTAACGTACACCAGACGGCAATGCCTACTCTAAATTTCAGCAATGCAGCTCCCGTGGGAAATTCGGATATCTGTCTGAACGGAAAAAGGCTCACAGCCGCTGACCTCTTCTCTCTGACCGGAAACAGTATCTTATAAAACACGATCATAGCTTTTGGTTTGTTTGGTTTGATTGATTTCATGTATGCAATCTGTTTATTATTTTAGGCATGTTGGTGGGAAATGTCAAGGGATTTCTTTCCTTGATATTTTCATCTTGGTATTTTCAAATTATAAGAAATTTTACTTACTGCAAGCATTTTGCAAGCACAAAGCCCAGAAACCTCTAAAAAAGCAGATGTTTCAGTTTGAAAACTTCCGTGTAAGGAAGCTCACTGCAATCAATGCCCTAAATTTTTATATTACCCTGTGCATGGCATTTCTGGCACATATGTCCATGAAATCAGAAACGCATGCCCTGAAGGTTGCAATCATACAGAAAGCAGACCCTATAAAAGAAAAAATCCATTTCAGCTATTATCGGCTGGCTAAAGGTATCTCAGGCATACTGTCGTATGTAAAAGAAGGGATCAGGCTATGGTTTCGGACAAAACGTCCGATATACCGTCAACTTTGCCTTAAGCTGGTCGCTTAAATAGATAAAAGAATAACTCTCCCAAGTAGTGAAAGGAATCATCCATTTATCATTTATCTCCTTCTTCTATCATATAGAATAATTATAATTCAAACATTTAGAATTGTTATTATATTTGTGGTGTATGTCAACAACTTTTTTTCTTTTTAATTCTACCAGCAGACAGCATCTCTTTTTATGCAAGGTTATCATTTTATCAACTGTATAAGCACGCAAAAAAGCACCAGCCAACTAAGTGACTGATGCTTCTCACATCTGATATCCTTTATTTTTTATAAACTGTATTCCCTTTTGCAATCACTTCAACAAGCTGAAGTTCCTGGTCGAGAATACAAAGATCCGCATCATAGCCTTCTTCAACCTTACCTTTTCCCTTAAGACAAAGAATATCTGCTGGATTCGATGTAATTGTAGAAATTGCTATTTCTAAAGGAATTTCTGTTTTAAATACACATTCCTTTACTTCCTTCAGAAGGCAGCTGGACTGTCCAACGCCCATTCCAAGGAATTTGCCATCACTACTGTACATCGGAAGGCTTCCCTGCCCGTCAGAAGAAATTGTTATGCGGTCAGGATTTACTCCTGAATCTAACATCCGTTTGATACCATTACATACACGTACCTCATCACAGATAGTTTCCCAATAGTCAATATCTTCATTTCCAGTAAAGTCTACTGCTCCGCCTTTCAGTGCATACTCAATCGACTTGCCAAAAAGCATCTCATTTCGATTGATATGTGTTGGCAGTATTTGAGTTGCCGGTATCTCTGTCTCATCGACTACTCGTTCAATCAGATCTAAGCATCTCGGACTATCGCCCAGATGAACATTTACAATGCCAGCTTTCCCGGAAAGAACACCACCAAGCCTTGTATCCGCAATGACACGTGCAAATTCCTCGAAAGTCGGCTGTGAAGAACGATGATCCGAGATCGCGATTTCTCCCGTTCCAATGATTTCCTGAATCATCATAATATCTTTCACAATACTGTCAGTCAACGTGCGGACCGGAATCTGATAACTTCCGGTATAACAGTATGCAGACATTCCCTGCTCATTCAATCCTTTTGTCTTTGCAACCAGTGCACACATATCACGACCGATTCCATCTGTTCCAAGGCAGCCAACAACGGTTGTCACTCCAAACTTCGTAAGTCCTTCCATGGTTGCTTCCGGAGTACGATTGGCGAATCCGCCTTCGCCACCACCTCCGAGTACATGAACATGACTATCAATGAATCCCGGAGTTAAAAGTAGCCCCTCTCCATTGATCCTTTCTGTCTCAGAAAGAAATCCGTCTGCGGATATAGAACCCGCATCTTTAATCTTAACAATCTTATCATTGATTATAAGTACATCTTTTTTCCCCAGATGCTGTGGAGCATAAACATCAATATTCTGAATTAATTTCATCACAAATCACTCCCACTGAGACAAATTTGCTATTACTCGCCACCAAAAGAGGTGGGAGTCTTCTCGACTGAGATAAAATACATATTTTAGAATCCAATTCCAACTGCAACAAGAACTGTAATGATTGCACCAATCATTAAGACACCAAGGAATTTCCACATGAATTTAATCCAATTAGACCACTCAATCTTTGCAATTGCAAGAGATCCAATCAAGCATCCGGATGTAGGAACAATCAGGTTTGTAAATGCATCACCAAGCTGGAATGCAACTACAGCTGTCTGACGCGAAACACCTAACAGGTCTGACAGCGGAGCCATGATCGGCATTGTGATGGCAGCCTGTCCTGTTCCGGATACAACGAAGAAGTTAAATACGGACTGGAACAGATACATAAGTACGGCTGCAACTGCTCCGGAAACTCCAGACAATGCATTTGAAATATTATACATAATTGTATTAATAACTGTAGGTGTTGTCGGATCAGAACCACCAAGAACCTGCATGATTCCCTGTGCCATAGCAACGACAAGGGCAGCACCGATCAGGTCTTTTGCTCCATCTTTGAAAGATGTTGCAATATCATTCAGTTTCATATCATTCAGTTTAAAGATAACTCCAAACACACCGGAAACAATTCCCATAATAAAGAACTGTGTTGCAATCTCCGGCATGTAGTATCCCTGAGTCATAACTCCCCAAACTACCCATACTACTGTAACAGCCAGTGTCAGAAGGACTAAAATGTGTCCAAGACCAAATGAATGTCCTTCGTCAATTCCTGTTGTTTCATTCTGCTCACGGAAATATGAATCCGTCTTATATGCGATTGAGATTGTCGGATTCTTTTTAATCTTTGATGCATAGAACATAGTCATTCCACAGCCGAGTGCTGTAAATACGACCCACATTACCATACGGAATCCTGCACCGGAGAATACGTCAATACCTGCAATACCCTGTGCAATGCCTACAGAGAACGGATTCATCCAAGATGAACCGAAACCAATCTGTGTGGCAACATAAGTAACAAGAACTGCGATAACTGAATCATATCCAACTGCTACAAACAACGGACAAAGAATCATAGTAAACGGAAGCGCTTCTTCTCCCATTCCGAAAACTGCTCCACCAAGAGAAAACAGTACGAAAAGTATCGGAATCAGTAGTTTTTCTGCTCCCTTGGCCTTACGGATCAATCCGATCAATCCAGATTCAATCGCACCTGTACGGATCATGATACCAAATGCACCACCTACTACCATAAGGAATGCGATAATCTCGATTGCAGAACTATTTACGATTCCGTTATACATATAGTTGAAGAATCCTGTTCCACCATCTCCGCTAAAGAGTGCTACTCCTTCTGTTACTACATTTCCTGCATCATCTGTCAGATACTGGAAACTTCCGTCCTTGATTACTGTACGGGTTTTTTCAACACCATTGATCATATATGAAATATCCTGTGTTTCGTAAAATCCCTTTGGTACAAGAAATGTCAGAAGTGCTGCGATAACGACTACTAAAAAGATGATAATGTAGGTATCTGGCACTTGGAATCCCTTGTTAAAGGACTTTAGCCCTTTTTCTTCTTTTTTGCTCATTTTTGAGTCTTCCTCCCATTTTTTGATATACCATATTAGTGTACCATAGAATGCTAAAAAGCCAACTAAAAATTTACATGTTTTTTGTCATTTTCCTGTATTTTTATACACCCAAAAATGGAATTGGCTCTGGTAATGCAAATCATGACCACTGGCTTAGCCAGTGATTAGACTGCGCCTTCCGGAACCTGCGGAAAGGCCAGATCCTCAATCGTTCCATACTGAAGAGCCGCATTTCTCTCTTCCTCTGCCCAAAGTCTGCTTGGATGATTGGAAAAATTGATAAACATAGTAACATCCCCCTCATTTTTATCTCTATCTTATCTTAAATCCTCTTTCTTCTTCACAGGGAATCTCTGTGATCTCCATATCCGCCACGTTGATCCATCTCTGTTGCTGAATCCGATCTAACATTTCCCGAATGGAAGCTTCGCTTCCCTGCACTTCCATCTCCACTCTTCCGTCCCACAGGTTCTCCACCCAGCCGGCCAGGCCAAGGGACTGGGCGATATAAAAGGAGCGGTAGCGGAAGCCGACGCCCTGGACATCACCTGAAAAAAAGATGTGTTTTCGTACCATAATTTACATCTCCTCCGGATACTGAAATCCCCATTCTTTTCTGAATTCCGTCATCATACCCATCACATCTTTTGTATAATCCAAATGCATGCATTCTGCATCCCCACGGATGGCTTTCTCCATATCCGCCAGCTCATAGGCCAGCGCATCTGCATGCTCACCGGTCTGAATCACTTCCGTTTCTCCGGAATCTGTATAGGTGATTCTCGCTTCCCAGGCTCTCGGATATTCCATGATTTCTATATATCCCTTTTCACAGGATACCATGCCTCTTTTCGGCTGCTTGGAATGCAGCGACAACATGACAGATGCCATCTGGCCTTCCTGATTCATCAGCAGCAATCCTGCCTGTTCATCCACTCCTGTAGGTGCCGGTTTTACCTGGGATAAAAGCTGATCCGGCTTGGAATCCATAAACCAACGGATAAAGGAAAGCGCGTACACCCCGATATCCAGCATGGCACCTCCTGCCAGGTTTTTATTAAAAAAGCGGTTGTTCATATCATATTCTTTGAAGCTTCCAAAATTCATAGTAATCAGATTCACCTTTCCAAGTTTCCCTGACTCAAGAATCTCTTTAAGTTTTTTATAAATCGGCATATGATAAATCGTCATGGCCTCACCTATGACAACACCCTTTTTATCCGCCAGAGCAATTGCCTCATCCAGTTCCCGGCTGTTTAAGGTGATAGATTTTTCGACCAGAATGTGCTTTCCATTCTCAATTGCCCTGCGCATAAAATTAATATGGGTATTATGGGGAGTTGTGATATAGATTACATCAATATCCGGGTCTGTAAACATGTCATTATAATTATCATATACCTTTTTTATCCCATATTTTTCTGCAAATTCAACCGCTTTCTCATGGGTTCTGTTACCCACCGCATCGATGTTTCGCCCGTTTTTCTTTAAGGCCACGGCCATTTCATTTGCAATCACTCCGGTTCCAAGAACTGCCCATCTGATGTTCTGCATGTATCTCTTACCTTTCTTTATCCAACTAGCACTCCACCGCTACCTTAATCACTCCATCTTTCTTGTTCTCAAAAAGCTCGTATGCATCTTCGATCCGGCTAAGCGGATAGGTATGGGTAATAAGCGGTTCCGTATCGATCTTGCCCTCTGCAATGAGGCGAAGCGTCTCCTCACAGTCGCATCCATCTACACCGCCGGTTTTAAAGGTAAGATTCTTGCCATACATATCCGGAAGCGGCAGCGTCTGGGCTTCGTCATAAAGCGCTACCACTGTGACGATTGCATTAGGCCTTGCACATTCCCAGGCTAACCGGAAAGTAGAGGGAGCTCCTGCCACCTCAAGGACTACATCGGCTCCGCCATGATCACTGTTTTTCTGAACATATTCCAGACATTCCTCCGGTGAAACGGTGTATACATCCGGATAATGCTCCTTTATAAAGCGGATACGGTTTTCATCTTTCTCGCAGACAATGATTCGTTTCGGTTTCTTTAACATTACGCATAGAAGGGTACAAATACCCGTCGGACCGGCACCGATGATCAGAACTGTATCTTTCTCCGTGATCTCAGAGATTCTCGACGCCCAATAACCGGTCGCCAGCACATCTCCCACAAACAGTGCCTGCCGGTCTGTCACTCCATCCGGAATCTTATTTAATCCCTGATCTGCAAATGGAACCCGCACATATTCGGCCTGTCCGCCATCGATACGGCATCCCAGGGCCCAGCCGCCATTCTCCTCCGTACAGTTATTTACATATCCATTTTTACAGAAAAAGCATTCACCGCAGAAGGTCTCTACGTTTACAGTGACCCTGTCCCCCGGCTTCACATGGGTCACCGCTGCCCCAACTTCTTTCACAATTCCTACCATCTCATGGCCGACTGTAATTCCAGGGACCGCCCGCGGCACACTTCCGTGTTTGATATGCAGATCACTGGAACAGATGCTGGCCAGTGTTACCTTTACAATCGCATCCCGTTCGTGCATAAGCACCGGTTTTGGTTTTTCCACTAATTCAAACTTTCCCTTAGAAATATATGTATATGCCTGCATTGCTTAACCCCCTTCTTTCTATTATTCATACTGAATCCTATTATAGGCGAAACTTGGGGTTATTAGCAAGATTTGCCGTAAAAAACATGCTTCTGCTTCATTGAAACATTCCGCGTACATGATGGCTAGTTCCAACTGCTGGCAGGCTCCGGTATCATATGTCATTTTTTCAGAAAAACGTCCAAAGCGAGTTGCCTGCGCAAGGTTCCATTTTTCAAGGATCACCTGCATCTGCTGGTTTGTCCGTTTCAACTCATCCGTAAGAACAGCCAGCTGGCTACGTAATTCTTTTTCCTGCTCCATGCTTTCAAGCAAGAGCTGCAGGATATCTTTTTTATTCAGTTTTGCCAGCTGTTCTTTTGATAACGCAAGTGCCATACGGACGATCAGTCTCCTTCGCTTTTATGGATCCAGTATAACAGAAGAAGCGAAAAAACACAAAAATCAGACCGATATCTTTTCGGTATTTTGACGGTGGAAAACTCCTGCTCCAAAAGCAGTTCTTTCTGTAGAGAATACCTTCCAGGCTGCCTGAAAACAGGTGGATCCGGCTTACTTTTCATGTGGCAGAGAAGACTGTCCACAATTCATGTTAAGCGGATAAAAAACAGAACTTTTTATCCCCATACAGGCTTTCGAATCAAACAGAAAACTTCTCTGTTTTGTACAAAAGTCACACTGGATGTTTTGGATCGATCTTATGGACAGATGGATCTATGGAGTATCCGCTCATGAGCAGATGATACTGCTCCGAAGTGATGTTCCGGGCTTCCGCTTCCGATCGGGGCCATTGAAAAGTTCCCGCCTCCAGCCGCTTATAAATAAGCAGGAAGCCGTCTTCCTCCCAGACCAGCCCTTTGATCTTCCGGTTACTGGAACCACAGAAGAATTTGAGCGTTAACATTTCATTTGGATCAGCTGTTACAGACCTCTGCACAGGGAACTGCTTTGGCTGCGTTACTTCAACAAAGCCGCTTTCTACAAGCAGGGCCTCTTTCACTTTGCGGAGCCAGTAATAATAAGAGTCTCATGAAAGCTGATGCTGTGCACAATAATCTTTGACAGACAGACCAGATTCGTTGCGCTCCTGAATAATAGCAGCCCAGTTTTTTACACGGATCTGTGCTGTGGCAAGTTTGGTGTTCATAATTGACCTCCTAGTGTGAAAAATGGGAAAAGTGTATTGTACAACTTTTCCAACATTATCTCAAACTTGGAGGTGTAGTTCTAGAGATGTGTGGTTTACTATTTACGATCGAAATGTTCCAAGACAAACTCAAACCAGATAAATAAGCACGACAAAAGCCCTTAGCTATGAGTTTTATACCCACAGCTAAGGGCTTTTTAGATAAATATGGATTTATTTGTTGCACAACCACCTGTCAATCATTCTCTAACCCTAAAACCACTGGATTACAAGAATAATGGCTCTCATGCAACCGTTATCAAATTGTTATCAAAAGACTTTTAAAAGTGCTGCAAACCCGCATAAACGCTGGATTTACTAAACATTTTTGTTTATTCAAACTCGGCAAGTCCAAAGATATTATTAAATATATTTGTTTAAGTTTTGTATCTTTTTTGCCGTTATTTTATTTCAGTTGCATATATTATTTGGGCTTGCTGATTTTCTGTTGCCAATTTGTTGCCACTTCATTATAACCGGCACAAAAATATTTTACAACCTTTATTCCAACTTCTTACAAAACTTTATATTATATAAATCTCATTTTCTAAGAACCATCCATTCGATAATGCTGTAGCTTTAACCAGCTCTTCATTTTCTGTATAAGCAACAACAGCTAAACTATTTTCTGCTCTTGTACACGCAACATAAAAAAGACGCGCTGTTCGTGTAATACCAGTATCTTTACCATCACGTTCATTTTTTATATCCGTGTCGCTCTGTGCTTTCACTCCAAACAATTTCTCATAGCTGAATAAAAAACCTTTAGCTTGTGCGTCATCCAGAATGACCATAACTCTAGGGAATTCTAACCCCTTAACACCTTGATGTGTAGCGAAACGTGTATTATCAGAAACATATAATGCATATCTTTCTACTTCGTAAAATGGCACAGACAGCGCTGTTCTCAGCGCTGTTATCTTCTCATCTTCATCTTGAGAATACTCTGTTAATAATTCATCTATACGACTCCCAACATCAAATAATCCTGTATTTTGAATAGATTCCAGGACTTCTAAACAAGTTAGATTTTTTTCATCATTCCAAAGTTGCATCAAAGTCTCCACTGCTTCTTCAGCATTTTTCAGCAATTCTGTTTGGTCTTTAAATTCCTCTACGAAAGCATCTTTACTTAATAAAGGAGAATTTTTCCTAACGATTTTGGCAACTTCAAAATCATTTCCAATCTTATAAGCTTTCACTAAAGGAGATACAATCTTTGATAAAATCGATAATTCTAATATTGAACCATCACGTAATGATGTATCAAATTTTTTTGAATCATTTAAGGGCATATATAATTCAGAAAATCCAAATCTACTTGCTGCCATATGGTGCTCAAGAATCAAACTTTTGTACTGATCATCATCATTCCACCCAACGTCACCAGTATCTTGTGCCATCATTTCTGCAACTTTTTTTTCTATATACTCCTTGTCTTTCGATTCTGAAGTAATAAATAATCGTACTATCCCCTCGTCTGCATCGTCTCTCGCTCGTTGTTTTTTGTCATCTACAGTACTTCTTATCGAATTAGCTAAAGTGACAATACGTTTTGCACTTCGATGATTCATTATTTTAACAGGTTTTATCCAATTATCCGGAATACATTTAGCAAGATCTTCTTTTCCATCCATATATATCTTTTGCATAGTATCGCCAAACATTCCAACAATAAATTTCCCACTGTATTTTTCACACACAATTAACAACGCATCAATCAATTCCTTTTTGGTATCTTGACTTTCATCAATTAATAAAATTGGATATTTTGAAGTTAAAATATCCTGCATAGTTGGTTCTGTTGCAATAAACTCCGTGCTCATTTTAATGACTTCACTATGACTAAGCGAATCATATCCAACATTGTCTCCATTAGGATTGTACGAAAATTTTTGTACTGTTCTAATTTTAGCAAGCCTATCCATCTTCTTTTTTATCTTCTCTTCTCTTTTTTCGCCTGCTTTGCTTCCAGTTTTCTTAGTCTTCTTTCTTTGAAGTTCCTCAATCTCCTTTTGAACAGATTCTACAAGCCATGACTTTATATCTGCTTGATAGTATTTTATCAAATCCCATAAAAAGCTATGTATTGTAGACACAGAAAAAATTGTTTTGTACTGTAGCCTCCTAGATATTTCATCACATGCCGCATTTGTATAAGTAATCACTGCAACCTGTTTACCGTTCATTAAAAGATTTTCGCCTTGTTCTCTATCTAAAAAATTCAATGTGTTTATGAGACTTCTCGTCTTCCCCGAACCAGCTCCTGCAAATACAAAAAAACATTTTGGATTTTTTGTAGAAAAGCAATCTTCTATCTCCTTATCCACATGATCATCAACATGATCATCCCCATAACTTTTTTCTAACGGTATTTCTTTTTTCATTATTTTATTCCTCTGGATCTAAATATGTTTGTAACCATGCTAAACCTTCATCAATATACGTAGGAATTGTAAGTTCATTAGGGTCAATCGCATAAATCAAATCTAATGCAAATTCAGCTTTTTGATCTGATTTTCCATTGCGCAATGTTTCATATACTTTCTTGTGAAAAGTTTCAAAAGAATCTGCTGAATTAATTTCATCACATACACTCTTTATCAAACTACCTGTATCATCTATTGATAATTCTTTAAAAAGTTTATAATTTGTGTAAACAAGGCAATCTTCAAATGTACTCGCAATCGCCTCTTTATCGTCCCCTCCATAATCAATAATAACTGGTGTTTGATATGCAACTCGAATAGGATATTTATAAGGCGTTTCTCGTAATAGCTCTTTCTTTTCAAAAGGTAATGACAAAAGATTATCTAAATTTTTTTCTTTAAGAAGCCATTGAGTAATCGTATAATTACTACTAATCTCCCCTTTTCCACGTTCTGGAAAAATAGCTTTATGATGTCCTGTTGCTTCGGCTGAATCTATGTCTGCAATAACAAGTGTAGGTATACATAATTTTTCAATCAGCGGATTTAGTCGATGAGAATGTCTCCCGTTTATACTAAGAATTGATATATATCTTTGATATAATTTAGGATATTTATTCCGTATAAAATGTGGCACTAACATATTTTCTGCTGATCCCTCAACCAAAATCACAGCATCTGCAAAAAACAAATCACAATGTGTTGTTTGTAAATAGCGTGTTACAAATTTATCTGTTTCATCATTTTTGCCAAATACATCAGATAAATTTATCACTTTTGATGTTGCAATTATATTTGTTGAATTTTCTGCCAATCTTTTAAAATAACGCAAATCAGCGAAATTGCTTTCCCTTGCTATGTGACTTGAATGAGTACTGATTACTAGCTGCGTAGCAAAGTTACTATTTTCCTTTATAAATCTATGATTCGTCAAAACACTATATGCTTTACGAATAAATACTTGCTGCACCTGAGCATGTAAATGTGCTTCTGGTTCTTCAATTAAAACGATATGTAACGGCTCAATCACCAAACCTGAAGTTTTCTTTATCTGTTTTGCCTTCCCTTCATGCATCCAATCATCTCGAAACCTCATCAAATCAAAAACCATAGAGATAAGATTTTGATAGCCTAATCCATTATACTTTTCTGGTAATTTTAAAGTTGTATCACTCCTGCTAAGTGTGTACTGCACCGCCGCATCATGTTTTAAAGTTTCACCCATAACCATTTTAGTAGCGATTGTAAGTTTGGGATCGGCTATTCCTGGATATCCCAATTCCTCCAATTCACGAATTGCTGGTGCAAATTTAATAATAAGATTTTTATCAAACACTTGTCGTGCCTGTTCAGCAGCCTGTAAAATATCTAAATCTTCTGATGACGGAGATTTCTCCGGATCAAGATGTTTTTCATAATAATCTCGCATTTGCTCAGATAACTGTTTTTGAGATTTTGTTGTTCCTTCCGTATTATCTGGATCTGCAAATCCACGTTGTGCATCAATCATATCCACTTTAATAATTCTCTTTAATGGATTATCAATAAAACATTCCATTTCAAAAGGTGTTTCCTGAGGTATCTCTGTTTCTTCTCTTGCAGCATCTAAAATATATGTTTTAATCGAAAAATATGCATTGAGATTTTTCTCTAAAAACTCACATAAATTTTTAGGATATAATCTTATCTCAACATTTTTCTTAGCAGTCTCAGCTCTACGTGCTGCAAAATATTCCTCTCTGTAATCTGCAAATAATTTAGATATATCTTTTGGCAAAAATGCCAGTCTAGTACCCAACTTTCCTCCACGCCATTTCAATGTTGGAATGATATTTGCTACATAATGTATTTCATCACGCTCTACATCAAGCCATATATCCATTTTGGGAACTAAACTTTCCCACTCCATAAGAGTCGTAGGTTCTTTACTATCTTCTTGTATCCAACTATCACCAATTTTATTGATAGCTGAACGCTTCGATATAGTTATATCATTAAAGTTAAAGTTTCTATCTGCAAGAAACTTTCCGAGTGCATCCATAGCAGACGTTTTTCCGCTATTATTAGCCCCAACAAAAAGTGTCGTCTTTTCACTAAACTCTATATGACATTGTAAGAGTTTTCGAAAATTTTGAATAGTTATCGCCAGTATTCTCATATCTCATCTCCGCATTACTTTACAATTTTTTCACGAAATTCTTCTTTCTTTTCTTCCAATCCGACGCTCACTCAACTTAATCCATATATTTCTTAATGTAGTAACTTCAAATTCTGTTAATCCCAATCCTTCAATCAACAAAATCCGATCTGTATAATCAAGTACTTCCTCTATTTTGTCATCCCGAATTAATTTATCAATTTTAGTAACATCTAATTTTTCTGCATTCTTCATTGGAATTTTTAATTGACGTATCTCTCCTGGTTCAAATGTTAGAACACCACCACCATAGCTTCTCCCAGTAATTTCCGCCAATGCCAATGTAAAAGAATTTAAGAAAGCCGCTGCTACAAACTCAGGATTAACTCCATCTAAGAAACGCACTTTGTGAATTGTATCTGTGCTCACAGCATTTACATGATTTAATATAATTCGCGGATAACGATTAACCTGCCTTAAAATGAAGGCATCCGGCTCCCACGATTGTGGAACACAATACCAATTTTTTCTTATGCGACATTTATATCCTTTATTGTATCCTTGTTCTTCGCCATAATTAATATACTCTTGTTCTTCTTTACTAAGCTCTGAAAAAGGCAAATTTTTAGGCATAAACATGTACACTTTTTTTCCGTTTTCGATCAATGCCTTGAAATCTCGTTCTGACAAAATAACCCCTTTTAATTGCTCCGTTCTTCCAATGACCATACGAGTTGAATTAGCAAGCTGATACTCATCAACTGTGTTTCTATTTAACAAAAAGAACGAATTTTCTCCGCTTACTAAGCCTACATTTATTTCAAACAATTCTGTTGTAAACGGTATTTTTTCACTTTCCCTCAATCTTCTAATTAAATTTATTTCTCGATTTGTCAAATAGTATTTAATCCATTTTTCTGTACTATGATTAAGCTCTTTCATTTCATAATTATAAAAATTATTAAGGTCTAGTTCTTTTAAGTCATCTAAATCAGTTAATTCAATTACTTGAATTCCCTTATCCTCAGACTTTTTCTCTCCTAATAACAAAATCACTTCTTGTTGAATCTCTTCAAAAACCAATTTCTGAAAAGTAATTAATGTTAGTCTGTCAAAATATTGTGCTAAAAATTCTCTCGTTTCTCCTGCGTAATTTACTTGAAAGAGCTCTGCTGGAATAACCATTCCTAATCTTCCATTTTCACTTAACGCTAAACATGATAAAACCAAAAAAGGCAACCAAATATTAGTTAATTTTGTCGGATGAAATCCATTTTCTTTCATATAAGAGAATGCAATTTCTCTGGATTTTTCATCAAAATCTTGGTACCGAATGAATGGGGGATTCCCTACAATTGCATCATAGTTCCTTTTTCCAACAACCTTATCTCTATAAAATGCAAAAAAATCCTGGCATTCTACATTCGTACCATATTTCATCGCTTTCCTTGCTTCTTCAAGGCACAATTCTACTCCTGTAATATCTAAATTTAAATTAAGTTTCTCTCTTCTTTCTACTATAGCTTTTAAAAAATTTCCATCGCCGCAACTTGGTTCTAACACTTTCTTGGTATTCTTACTTATTATCCACTTACAAATAAATTCTGTAATAGCCTGTGGGGTGTAATATCCCCCACGCAACTTATCAAAACTTTTTTTACTCTTCATCTAAATCCTCTCGTCTACAATTCTCAGCTCCATATAATTTTGAAATTAATCCATCTAATTTTTTATCTTCTATTTGAATCAATCTCTTATACGTTTCTTTTTGAAGTTTTGTATGCTGTTCGTCTCTTTTATTTTTTAATTCCATAAGCTTCTTAACGGTATCAACTATCTCATCATGAAGTTTCACTTCATTTAAATCATCAAAGTTTATTCTATAGATTGGTAACTGTGCAACAAACTGTTTTCCATGAGAATAATAGTCCCCTCGAAATTTACTTGCTTTACTCTTTACTACCATTTCTATCATCCAATAATTCAATACTGCTTGAATGTAAAACAAGGATTCTCTTGTATCATCTTTCTTTTCTAATCCATAAAATGGTCCATTCCCTCCACCAGTAAAGCAAATTGTTCTGGCATCATATACATAATTTCCCTGAGTTGCTAAAACTGACCAAACTAAATGATCACCCTTTACAAACCTCTTTAAACTTTGGCTCCTACCAAATTGATACCAATTATTCTCCGACATATTGTTAATGCTACGTTTACATAATTCTTCTTTAAAGGAATCTAAATATTCCAATGTCTTAGGAAACAATTGTTTCATTTCATCCATGGAATATAATACTTGTTTCTTTTCCTTCTGATAATAAGGAAAAATAATTCGTCTATTTTCATTAATTTGGGCATATTTCTCTAGTTGCAAATCATAAATGCATGGTTTAGTAATTGCCGATTCAATTTGCCACTCTCTTCCTCTACAATCAATAAATTTTATAATCCCTTCTTTTTCTTCTTTTGGTTCAATAATATATATTGGATCTGCACTTGTTTGTAAACCGACAAAAATATCAACTAAAGATTCCAGCGGCTGACAATATTCTTTCTTTTTTTCTAAAGTTTGCACTATCTCATTTGATAAAAAAGTCCATGGTGCTACCCCAAGATATTCAATAGGGTATTCTTGCATGTCAACTGCTCCTGTTGCATAAAACCTATTAATATCTTTGACAAAACCAATTTCAAATGATTTCCGTTCTTTTTTTTCAACAAACAAAAGACAAGTGTATGTACTTCTTCCTTTAAAAACCTGCTCTGTACCAAAATGAATAATTTGTTTAACACATTTCATCTCTGATAGCATTTTCCGCAAGGAACTGCCCGATTTAATAAGCATAAATTTATGCGGAATTATATATCCCATTTTTCCATTCGCTTTTAATAGTGTCAATCCCTTTTCAAGGAATAAAAAATACTTGTCCAATAAATCTGTTCTTGCCGTTTCATACTCTGAAAATTCAGATTTATAATACTCATACTCGTTTTCAGAAAAGTGCACCATATTCTGTACTCGAATATATGGCGGATTTCCAACAATTGCATCAAATTTTTTCCCTGCAAACTCCGTTTCCCAATTGAAAATTTTAATTTTTTCAACCAATTCCGGATCCTCTAACAAATCCTGATTATATTGCATATACTTTTCATCTACAAGGCTATTACCATTTTTAATATTGTTATCTAGACTCGGAAGAATTCTGCAACCATTATTTTTTACAAAACATTCCATTTCATATAAAGAGCTTTCTTCAATAAGTTTAATAAGCAAACTAAATTTTGCAACCTCCACAGCCAAAATATCAATATCTACTCCCCATATGTTTTTCTGTAAAATCGTTCTCTTCTGTTCATACGACAACTTAAAATTATTTGCCGTGTCACGAATAAGTATTCCCCTTTGTATAGCTGTTTCCAAATCATTTTTCATATAATATTCAACATAACGATTTATAATAAATTCATATGCGGCAAGTAAAAAGTTTCCAGATCCACAACAAATATCTACTATTCTATAATTTCCCCATTCCGTAAATTTTTCATTTGTAAACAGCGGATTCAAAGTCGTTTTAACAATAATATCTGCAACATTCTTGGGCGTGTTTACCACTCCTTGTGAATCTACAATTTCTGGTTTTCTTTCTGCAACTACTGTTTTTTCTTTTATTACTATTTCTTCTTCCAAAAATAATTCATAAATTTGGCCAATAATAAATGGATCGACTATGCTAAACTCATAACAACTATTTGGATAGTACAATTCTTTAAAGATATCCACAAGTACACTATCAGATATTTCAAATTGTTCCCCATCAATCAATTCAAATAGTCCAGAGTCATACTTTTTATCTGCCGCCGCAAATACTTTTTTCAACTCCACATATGTACCTATATTTTTAAGGCTTTCATATTTTTCTAATTCTCGATCTTCACATATTCTTAAAAATACAATTCGATTAATCAATTTCTGAACGAAAATATTTAATGTTTCCTGATTAATCGTCGGATTATTTTCAAAAATATCCTCACTTAATACCAATCTCCATACCTTTATTTGTGATAAAAAATATTTATCAAATGGTTCCTTCTTTAGCGAACTGGATATATTCGCAAATGTTCTTTCAAAAGCTCCCGAAACCACCGTCTCATATGAAAGCAACCTAGATATCTCATCAAATTTATCTACATATTCTGTAAAATGGAAATGAGCAATCTGGGCAACTGAAGGTTTATCATTCTCGTTCGGTCTTACTGATGTATCATAGATAACCAAATCTGTAAAATTCGACAATACAGATATTTCTAGATTTCCATTCCAGCCGTACCGTCTAGTTTGAAATGCCGCTTCTTTGCTTGTCATGATATCTACATTAGGCTTTTTAGTTTCCAGAAAAAAATATGGTGTAGAACCTACATGAAATTCATAATCCGGCTTCTTTTTTACTTGTTTTCCGTTTTCCTCTACAAATACAGATGCCTCATGTTTTACTTCTCTTAAATGCTGCGGCAAATTCTTTTTATTTTGTACATCCCACCCTAATATTTCAAAAAAAGGATTTACAAAATCATTACGAACTTCTGTCTCATTGTAATCTGGTCTATTGTATTGTTTAAAGTGTTCCTGATAAGCTTCTACCAGTTTAAGCAATCTATCTTTTTGCATCCTTTTTCTCCTTTGCTTTTTTCACATTGAAAGTATCAATTTCAACTAAATCACCAATATCACAATTTAACTCATTACATATCTTTTCCAAAACAGTTAAAGTCACTGCTTCACCATTAGTCATTTTAGCAATAGTTCCATTACTAATTCCTGTTCTTCGCTTCAAATCCCCTTTTTTCATTCCGTTATCAATCAGAATTTTCCATAGTCCATTATATGAAATAGCCATCTCGCACCTCATGTTTTCTTCCGAATGTATGTTCTGTTTAGTATATCATTGTTTTATCTTTTCGTCAACATCGCTTGCATAAAAATAGATTCTATATCTATTTTTTTAGATATAAAATCTATTTTTTCAGATTATATCATAATATTTAACCAGCGGTTTAATTTACTATTATTTCATGAAGTACAATTTCCTCCGCACAAGCCCAGATATTATTCATTCTCCCAACCCATGCCATCTGATCCTGCATCTTCAATTCTTCTGTTACTCCCTGTTCTTCTTTCATCTGCTCCACCAACCTGTCCATCATCTGATGACACTCCTCATCAATCTGGTGTAGATGCTCATTCAGTTTTCCGGCAAGTACCAGCTCCAGATACAGCCCTTTCCGATGTCCTTTTAAATACGTCCTTCGTAACATTCCATACTTCCCAATCGGATACTCCGTCTCCTCCGGGAGGTACAGGTCTGGATAATACAGACCGTCCTCTCCCAAAGTATAGCTGATTCCGTTTTCTCCCATAATGTGTTTCTCCATGATTTTGTCCTCCTATCTTGCCCCTAGGTCCTTACTCTGGCTTCGGGTGCGTTGCATGTTTTTCTGTTCCTGCTCTATTTTCTTTCTGTTTGCTGCCAGCTTTTCCCTGACACCATGTGGCTGTGGCTCTGGCTCTTTTCCGGTTTCCTGTTTCCATTGTGCGATTGCCTTCTGATACTGACTATACTCGGGCTTTGCAGTTTTGAAGTCTTTCAGAAATTCCTGTACATTTCTATAGCCGACTTTCTGTACAATCTTCGGAAGATAATCTTTCATGTTCCTGATCTGGCTTGTCAGATCGTCAATTTCTTCCTGTAATTCTTTTTTCTTTCTTCCTTTAAACCAGCCTTTGATCTCAGACAGTTCTTTTTTCTTTGCAGAACGCTGTTTCTCTTTCTTATAAATTGCATTATTCTGCTGTTCCAGTTCATTGTAAATCTTATAGAATCTCGGATATTTTGATGCCATTCTTGTCATTTCCGGCTGTTTCGGTTCTGGCAATCTTTCCACTGGCTCGTTAATTTCTGCTTCTGTTCGCCCTGTTTCTGGCATTACGGTCCGCATTTCAGAAACATCTGTTTTCTGTAATTCTTCTTTCTGTTCCAATGATTCCTTATACTTTTTCACAAGTACGCTTTCTATCATCAGTTCCAATGCCTCAATCGCCATCGTAACAACTTTTGCAAATAAGTTTGGTTTTCTTCCTTTCCGGGAAATTGCACTCTTGATTGGTTCTGAAATCCTTTTTTGTTTCACTTCCATAATCTGTGGTTCTGGAATGCCACTGATCAGTGCCATATCAACTGCCCGATTCCATTCCTGGCGTTTCCGATTATTCGCTTCGATTTCCGATGCCTTAGGATTACACTTTCCAATTTTCTTTGTTGCAAGATAAACACTGCCACGTTGAAATACCTGCAGCTTCTGGTTTTCATCTTTCATATAAAGATTAATCAGATCAGTATAGGAACGCTTCACTTCATCCAGGAAAGAATTGCTTTTAAACCGTTCATCTTTAACTGTAAACAACTTCTTCTCATAAATCTCGCCCTTCTTTACAATGTGACAGCCTTCCCGGATTTCTCCGTCTTCTCCTAATATTTCTTTCTTGGTTCGGACATGTTTTCCATTTTCATCATAAAACATATTTCTACTGGCAGTCTTAATGATTGGTTCATCCAATAGCCTCCGTTCTGCAAATATCAAATGAATGTGATAATTGGTCTTTCTTTTATTGTGGTGCAAAGCAGCGATACACTCCGCTCCATAATTCTGTTTAAAATGATTTGTAAAAAGCTGCAGCAGTCTGTCCGGCTGATATTCTGTAAAACTCTCTGGCAAAGCAATGATCAATTCTCTTGCCTCAATACATTTTCCTTCTGTTCCACTTTTTGCAAATTCTTCCTGATTACATTTTGCAAGTTCCCGCCAGAATTTCCGTTCTGTGGTTTCATAAACCGCATAAAGGTTTTCCTGTTTTGCATGACTGGATATATAAGTGATCCTGCCTTTTACATTGCTTAGTTTTGTCATTTGAATAAATGAGTTTCTTCCGATAGGCACTCCCTCCTTGTCTCCGGCAAAGTAAATTCTGCTATATTTTTTGTGAGTGGATGCTCAGGCATTCGTTTACGAACTTATTGCCGTATCCGGCATTTTAGCTCCCGGCAGGGCGAAATACCCTTGAGCATAAAACACATTTTTGTGCGATGGGTGTATTTCGCTCTCAAGCGCCGAGGGCTTTGATAAATACTGCCTGTAACAACTACTGTCCGGCTTATGCTTTTCATCTTGGGCGTATCCGCCCAGTTTTTATGCCCGTATCCGGGCTATTTTTTCTTTCTGACAACAGATTATCTATTTCGCTTTCTTCTATTTCCCTGTCAGATTTAATCTGGTATTCTTGCCCGAATATATTCCAGATCTCCGCAGTATGGTGTTCCTACCAGATACCATTCTCTCGCCAGATTCATTTCCATTCTTGTCTGTACCCACTGGTCGTCCACCAGTACTTCCATACATTCTCCGCAATGAAATCCTGTATCAATCCACAAATCCATTACCAGTAATCCATATCTACCATTTTCACAGTTATATCCTAATCTTCCTTCTCTCATTGCATCGTTCTCCTTTATCCATCATTTTCCGGGTTTCCAACACACTTTCGACTTCACATTCCAGACTTCTCCTTGTCTGCTATCTACAGGTGCGTGTCACGCTCCTGTTATAAAGTAATCAAGCAGAATTGTTACCAGCGAAAACTCTCCGGTACTCCGCATTTATCCAAATATTCCTGCCTTGCCTTTTCCCGTTCTTCCTCTGTTGCTGCTGTTTTAAAAGTTGTATAAAGCTCTCGTTTTACCATGCTGTCCAGCTTTTCCATCAATGCTTTTTCAATTTCCGGTAAATAATCTTCATTTCCGGCAAGATGGTACTGAAACAGAGCTAACAGCAAATCTTTTGGTATCTGTACCTGCGTTTTTTTCTCCATATTTTTCCTTTCCGTGACGGTCGTGACGATAGTGACGATATTTTCACTACCGACACGCTATCTAAAATACCGTCACAACCGTCACATATCGTCACGCTGTTGTTCCTACAAAAGTCAGTCTGATTTTTCTTCCATCATGTCCTCGCTCTGTTTTATACTGGATTCCATATTCCAGAAGCAGTCGTTCCAGGCTGACATTCAATTTTCTTGATAATGCGTTAGGCTGCATCTCTACCTGCAGAAGTTTTACCAGTTCCGTTGCTGTTCCCGTCCATTCCGGCTGTTCGTCTGTTACCAGTTCTTTGATTTTTTCAAGCAATGGATCTTCTGGTTCTTTCCAAAGTTCTGTTTCTGTTTTAGTTAATTCCCAGACGCATCTTTCTCGATTAAAATTCAAGTACAGCTTCTGATCCTGTTGGTCTCTTCCTGCCACCTCCAAAACTGCCTTGTTATCTGTCCGTTTTTCTTTCTGCATGACGAATGCTCCATCCGCCGCTCCCAGCAGTCCATTCGTACCGGAAATCATATCAAAGCTGTCTGAGGATTCCATTTTTCTTGTGTGATGCACCACCAGAAAGCAGATTCCATAATGGTCACTGAATGCTTTCAGCTTCGTCACAATCTCATAGTTGCTGGCGTAGCTGAATTTATCTCCACCAACCTCCCGGACTTTTTGAAGCGTATCAATAATAATGAGCCTTGCGTCCTTATGCTCTGTTACAAACTGCACAAGCTGTTGTTCCAATCCGGCATTTAATGATTTGGACTTTGTAGCAAAATAAAAGTTCTCACTGCCTTCCATTCCGAACATCTGTGATAATCGTTTCTGCAACCTTGCATAATCGTCTTCCAGTGCCAGATACAGAACCGTTCCCTGTCTCACCGAAAATCCCCACAATGGAATTCCTTTACTAATGTGATACCCAATCTGTGCCATAAAGAAAGATTTTCCAATTTTCGGTAAACCTACAAACAGATACGTTCCGTTATACAAAAGTCCATCTACGATTGGCAGCTTTGGCGGATATGCCGTATCATACAATTCCATCATAGAAACTGTTTCCAGTTCATCCGGATTCCTTTTATTTACTGATTTTGCTGTATTTTCCGCATTATTTGTGGCTTGCAGATTGCCCTTACCGGGCAAATCTGCTATACTTTGGTTAGTTAATTTATTACTTGATGGCTGTTCCACATCTGCGCCAACAGATGTTACCGGAACAGTCATTTTTTCTTTTGCTGTCATTCCTTTTCCCCTTTCACTCCGTTTAAGATTTCTGCAAACAATCGCAGGGTACTCAGCAATTCCTCATTCTCATCACTGCACTTTTCCAGATGTTTCAGCTCGTCATAAATCTCTGCCATCTGATTTCGCAATGCTTTATACACTCTTGGATTTCCCTGTACCACAATTTCCCGATCAGTTAATCGTTTTGTGATATACTCCTGCTTGCTGAGTCCTGACAACCGGACACATGCATCAATCTGCTCTGCTTCTACCGGTAATACCCGGAATGCTACGATTTTGTTTCTCCATCTTCCTTTACTGTCCAGATTTTTCTCCATTTGATTTTTCCATCCTTTCAATATCCAGCTGTTCTGCCATCTGTGTCTGCTCACTTGGAAACAGATGTGCATATCGGTAAGTGATATCAATGCTCTCATGTCCCATTCGGTCTGCGATTGCTAATACCGTAAATCCCATATTGATTAATAACGATACATGGGAATGTCTCAAGTCATGCACTCGAATTCGTTTCACCCCAGATATTTTTGAGCCTCTGTTCATTTCATGATGCAGATAAGATTTGGAAATTGTGAAAATCCGTTCGTCCTCTTTCGGCTCATACAGCATTTTCAGATAATCCTGCATCTCATCACACAAAAACTGTGGCATCTTAATGGTTCGATTACTTTTTAATGTCTTTGGCGGTGTAATCACATCTTCCCGATGCAGTCTCTGATAGGACTTGTTAATCCGTAGTGTATGCGTTTCAAAATTGAAATCTGCTGGTGTAATTGCTAATAACTCGCCCATGCGAAGCCCACACCAATAAAGTATTTCAAACGCATAATAGGAAACAGGCTTATCCATCATGACATCTGCAAATTTCAGATATTCTTCTTTTGTCCAGAACAGCATTTCCCTGTGTTCCTCTTTTCCCATATTTCCGGCTTTCTGTGCCGGATTAGATGGAAGATGATAAAAATTTACTGCATGATTGAAAATAGCACTTAACTGACTGTGAATTTTCTGCAGATAAGCAGCGGAATACGGTTTTCCATTTGGCTGACGGATCGCTAGCAGTTCATTCTGCCATACAATAATATCTCTTGGCTCAATTTCCCCCATCTTACGCTTTCCGAAATAAGGAAGAATTTTAGTTCTGGCAATATTTGTCTTCGTTCCCCAGGTGTTATCACGAATTCGATTTTGCATATCCTCCACATAAATCTCGTAAAAGCTTTCGAAGGTCATATCCAGTTTGGCTTCTTTCTTCAGCAGTAGCTCTCGTTCCCACATCTGTGCTTCTCGTTTTGTAGGAAATCCTCTTTTCGACGACTGGTGTGTTTCCCCTGTCCAATCAGTATAACGATAGACCACTCGCCACTTTCCAGTGGCATTATCTTTGTAAATACTCATACAAATTCTCCTCTCTCTTACACTTCGCTGTAACATACTTTTTTGCGGAAATAATTGGTGTTTACTCTGCCAGCTACCGTAAGATAACCCAGCTTCTGTAATTCATCATTTAACTGTTTGACAATCTTATAAGCATAAGACTTGGAAACTCCCAGATCCGCTGCAACTTCTTCTACTGTCATAAAAGTTCTGTTCGTCACATCGCATCTCTCCTCTCTATATTAACGTAATTTGTTTAAGCTATTGCATTCGCATAATACTAAACATTTTAATTTAAGTCAAGTGATTTTATGAGAATATTAAATTTTTTTGTTTAAGTTCTTCTTGCTATCCGAAAGTGCTCATGCTATACTGAACCTAAACAGAATTGTTTTATTTTCTATCACAATTAATTATGACAACACGAATGACTACTATAAGGAGGCAAACAAAAATGGCAATCGGACAACGTATCAAATATTTTCGTAACCGCATCGGCATGACACAAAAGCAACTCGGAGAACAACTGGGATTCATGGGAAAAACCTCAGATGTCCGCATGGCTCAGTATGAATCTGAAGCCAGAGTTCCTAAGATTGATCTTGTAAAACAAATGTCTCAGATCTTTGGTGTCAACACACATGCTTTAACCGTGCCCGATATTGATACCCATATAGGTCTGATGCATACACTATTTGCACTGGAAGATATGTATGATCTGAAGGTAAAAAATGTAGATGGACAACCTCATCTCTGCCTTGACTCTTCCATATCTGCTCCCGGCTCATCTGTCGATGAAATGTTTCGTGCATGGATGGAACAAGCTGACAAACTGGAAAACGGTGAAATCAGCAAGGAAGAATATGATGAATGGAGATATAAGTACCCGGAACTGGATACTTACCAGAAACGTGCCAAGGTACCATCTCAGGAGCTGAGTAATTACCTCGTAAAAGAATTGACTAAAAAAGAAAAATAAAAGAAGAGACTAGAAAAACCTTACCGATATTCAGTTTTTTTACTTCTGAAAATCAGTAAGGTTTCTTTATATACGTTATGAAATAAAATTTATATCTTTTGAATAATTACAAAATGTTGCCATTTTGTTGCCAATCACTAAGCAAATTTGCTTGCAACCCGCATAAATACTGGTTTCTCGTGACTGTGTGGACTATTCAAACTCTACAAAGACTAACGCTTTTTGTTTAGGAATTATTCTCTGTAATGTTTCTCGTTCTTTTGATTATTTGATATATCCATATTATCCTGCCTATACGAGCTAATGTTATCATTTTGTTATCGGCATTGATAACACCTACTCGATAACTGTGGATAATAACTATATGTAGCATGTCAAATTATAAGCTATTTTGCTTAGAGATTCAACACAAAACTGAAATTTTACTTTTCCTTATATTCATCTGGTATTGCTATTTGAAATGTTTCACACAACAGCATCACATCATGCACATCATTTTTATCGTGTTCATATCCCAAATGAAGCATTACCTGACTCAATGGTTCAATACAAGAAACAGTTATATCTCCAACTTTTCCAATACCGGAAAAAGTTTTTGATGGAAATATATCTCCCTCATAAACAATTCCGTCATCTGTAAATTCAAAACAATGTAAATCAATGATTCTTTGTTTATCATCTTTCCAGACAGTATGACCATCCGTTGTATAATCAGTATTTACTTCCTCAAATCCATGCTGCTTAATCACATAAATATAATCATGATAATGTTTCAGTTCAACAAACAAATCAATATCATTGTGTATTCTTGATTCTCTTTTAAGAAGTGCATCAACACCCCATCCGCCATCTAAATATACTTTAATTTCGTTTTGCAAAGCATATTTTATAATTTCACATGCATCTTCTGTACGTACCATAATCTATCCTCCAAATTCAAATCTTTGTATGCTTTCCAACTCACTAAAAGCCTGAAATTTGTCAGTCTTTCATCCTTTTTGTTATCAATCACCAATTAGCTGTAATCCATTAGGATTTAGCTGATATATTTTATCGCACACCTCTTCAATATACTTTCTATCGTGAGAAATGCTAATGACAGCCCCCGGAAATTCTCGGAGCATTTTTCTTATTACCGGACCGGACAATGGTGAAAAATTTCTTGTCGGTTCATCCAGAATAAGAACATTTGCACCACTTAAGCTCATCCTCAAGAGAAGCACTTTCGCCTTTTGTCCGCCTGATAACTCCCGAATCGGATGCTCCATTTCATCTGGTGTGTATTTAAGTGAACCAAGGTATGTTCTAATTCTTGTACGCTCTTCTTTATCTCCTGTTTTATCAAGGTAATCAACCGGTGTAACATCCAAATCCAGCAGGTCTTCATAAGTTTGAGGCATATATTCTGCTTTAATGTCATTCCGATTTAGGAGTTCTTCCGCTATCTTTTTTAGAAGAGTCGTTTTTCCTGCCCCGTTGGCTCCTATCATACAGATTTTTTCTGAACCTTTTATTTTTAAATGAATTCCTTCTGCTAAAATTCTTTTGCCATCCGGAGTCACAAGCTTTGAAAGTTCATATTCTATGACCGTTTTTCCTGCGGGAATGTGTGAGTTTTCATCCCCTAATTTGACAAAGATTGCTTCTTCCTGTTCCGGCATCTGAGTCATATTTTCATCTTCTTTTTCAAATCTTCGTTCCATTGCCTTAACCGTATGCATTTTGTCCTTTAAGTTTTTGGCAACAGACGGTGCTTGTCTGGTACAACTTCTTAATGCACCTTGTACACTCTGCATAACTCTTTGATATTTTTCATCGCGAATCTTTTTCTCCCTACGGTCACTCAGTGCCCGCTGTTTTTGGATTTCAAATTTATGAAGCCGTTCTTCCACATAGCGTCTATAGGGAAGCTTTGCCACGGTATATCTCGCCTTTGTTTTTCGTATAATCTGCTCGATATGTATCACCATGTTGGCAGTACGCTCTATCAGCGTTTCATCGTGTGAAATAAAAAGCACAATGTGCTTCCAGTCATTTATGATTTTTTCCAGTAATGTAAGCGTCGCAATGTCGATGTCATTGGAAGGTTCGTCCAACAACAGCACAGAAACATCGCGAATGAAAAGCCTCATAAGTTGTGTCTTGACTTTTTCGCCTCCTGAAAGACTACCCATTGTCTGGTTACTGTAGAAAAAATCATTTTTCATTCCAAATTTTCCCGCAATAACAGACAATTCTTTAGGCGTTTTCTCCCAGAATATTTCCTCTTCAGAAAAATATTCGTATATTGTTTTTTCCTTATCTTCATCGAGCATCTCCTGCGGAAGATAACCAAGACGTTCGTGTCCCATTATCCTTTCCCCATCTGCTTCTATATAGTTTTCTACAAGCGACGGATTGTATATCCACTTCATTAATGTCGATTTCCCATTTCCCTCTTCTCCAATAATAACTGCCTTATCTCCATCATTTAGCACAAGGTTGAAATCATTAAGAATTATTCTCAGGTCTTTTTTATGTGTTAAATTTAATTTTTTTATCTGCAACATTAAAGTTTCTCCTTTTCGAAGTCTGAGCCAATTATTATTTTGAACACACAAAAACGAGTCTTTTTTGCATACGCAAAAATAGACTCGCTAAATAGCCCCTTATTTCTTTTCCAAAAGGAAAACAAAGGAAATGCCTCTTGCGATAATCCAACTTAAGCGTACACAAAACAAACCTATTCTCTACAGGCTCAATAACTATATGTGTCTTACTTAAATCAAATTATCTATTAATCATTTCCTCACCTTACACAAAATGTGCCTTTCTTTCTTCTAATGGCAATACTATCATACTGTATTTTTTGTGTCAATACATTTCACCTTATGGAAGTGCAAATTAAAATTTTCACTTCCTAATTATACATCCAACCATTACGAAATTCAATCTTTCACAACCTCTTTACAACCACAACCACAGCACTCCAGCAAACGCAGGAGCACCATACCGTAAAACGCTTATGTGTAAATCAACTCCGTTCCTACAACTTCCCTCACACAAGCCTGAATATTATTCATTCTTCCAATCCATTCGTAGGGATTATCTTTCTTTAATTGTTCCGTCACATCTTGTCTGTCGGCATATTCCTTTACCAGTCGAAGAAACATATCCTCTGCTTGCTTATCGACTTCTGCAAGATAACTATGCAGCTTTCCGCTTGTCAGCAGGTTCATATATAACACTTTATAGTGTTCCTTTAAATGCCTTGCATGTCGTTTCCCCCATAAACCAATCGGCTCTATTTCTTCTTCGGCTGGTACTGTGATGTTCGGCAATAAATAATCACCCACCTGTCTATAAGTTCCGCCCATTTCTTCAAAAATTGTCTTTGTCATTTTCCTTTTCCTCCTGTGATTTTTGTCTATCGTGATCGTGTATTATCACGCTTGCGACCTTTAACTGTTCTTGCCTGCTCCAACAAATCATCTATCTGTTTGCGACCAAAAACCTTACGGAGCAGGCTGTAATCTTTATTTTCTGCTTTTAGGATTTTGTTTTCTTCGGTCAATCTTTCATTGACTTTCTCCAAACGCTGATTGGTGCGGTATAACTGTGCATTCGCTGTATTCAGCCTATGATAGTTGTCCCACCCCTCAAAGCAGCGGGCAAGCACCGTTTTGACAAGTTGCTTCAATTTCCTTACAACCGGCTCTGCCATTTTGGTTTTATATGCCTTTGCAGTCATAAATTTCTCTGGTTCTGGCAACTGATATTTCGGTGCAGTATCAAGCTCTATTTCAAGATTTGACAGCTCGTCTTTTGCCTTATCATAGTTCAATACTCGTTCCGACAACACATCAAATTCAATCTGTTTCTGCTCGATTTTCGCACCTAATGCCGCCACTTCTTTTTCTCTTTCCTGCTTTTTATAATCCAAAACAGAAAGATGTTTTTCGTGTGTGCCTAAATGTTCCCACTCAATCCCATAACGTTCCATCACCGCCGCAAGCTGTTCTTTTTCGGACTGTATCCATTGCGACCACTCCGTATCGCCACGACTGCCGCCCTTAAAACCTTGCGTTGCAAGAGCCTGCTTTAGTGACACTCTTGTATCAAGTCCACGCTTGCTGCCTGTGGTAAAAGGTACAAAATCTATGTGCAGATGTGGTGTAGCTTCATCCATATGCAGATGAGCCGAGAACACCCGAAGCTGTGGATTTCGCTCCTGAAAACCCTGATAGTATTCATCTAAAATCTGCTTTGCCAGTTCTCCGTTTTCCGTATCGGCGTTCATATTTCCCTTACCGCCCACCTGTAAAATGATTTCGTGGAACGGTTTTTCCTGCTTGGAACTTCGGATTTTTTCATAATAATCTTTTATCTTTCGGTCTGACCTTATCTGCTTGGCATTGTATCTTTCCAATGCTTCATCAAACAATTCGTGATAAACTGTCTTTATATTTTCATTGCAGTAGTCGATATTGAGATGAGTACGAGTTCCGTCTACATTTTCTGCTCGGAACTTTCGGCTATTGTGATTGACCGAGCCTTTACCGACCATTGCACTTATCGTTCTCTGCATTTTTTCATCTCCCATCTGTAAATTTCAACATTCTCAGGTTTTGTTACTTTTGTCAAAAGTAACGCAAAAGCACTTTTGACGGGTACACCCATCAAAAATGCGACCTGTAAACAGGTTTTGCGTTCTCCGAAGGCTCTCCGAGGGGTGAGCGTGTGCCGGTGGCACACACGCCTGCGAACCGACCGAGCCAGCAGGCGAGACCAAAGAGCCGCCTTTGAAAAGGCACTCTCTGCACACTCCCCTAAACTTTATCCGGTGTCAAAGTGTGACGATGGTGACAATGTTTTTCACAGCGTGCTGCTCTCAAAAACATTGACACCTTTGACACCGTTTGTCACGCCGTCTGCTCGGTTTCTTTCCAAAGTGAAACCTTTCTTCCGTCGTGTGTGCGGCTGTTCTGATAACGGATACCGTAATCACGAAACAGCCTGCTTGCGTTGATACTGAGCCTTAAAGAAAGTACATTCGGCTTTATATCCACCGCAAGCCTTTCGCAAAGTTCCGAAGCAGTTCCTTCCCATCTGTCACTTTCCGAAAAGAGCGTATCCGCTATCTTCTCAAGCAGAGGTTCGGGCGGTTCTTTCCACATCTCCGTTTCCGATTTTGCAAAGTTCCACACCAATCGCTCGCTGTCCCTTACAAGATGGATTTTCATATCCTGCTGGTCTCTGCCAGCAACATCAAGTGTGGCATTGTTGGAAGTACGCTTGTCCTTACTGAGAACAAATGCACCGTCTGCCGCACCCATCAGACCATTCGTGCCTGAAATCATATCGAATATATCTTCCGATTTTTGTTTGCGTGTATGATGAACAATAAGCATTGAAACCTTGTAACTGTCTGCCAACGCTTTCAGCCTTGCCACAACATCATAATCACTTGCGTAGCTGTAATCTGCTCCGCCTGCTTCACGCACACGCTTTAAGGTGTCTATGATAATCAAGCCTGTGTCTGGGTGTTCCCTCATAAACCCTCTTATCTGTTCTTCCAGTCCGCCATTGACCGTTTTACATTCCGTTGCGAAATACAGATTGCCTGTCTCCTTTGCACCGAACATCTGAAACAATCGCTTCTGCAAACGTGGGTAATCATCTTCAAGGGCAAAATAAAGCACCGTTGCCTTACGCACCTTATACTCCCAAAGCGGTGTGCCTGTGCTGATATGATAGGCAAGCTGTGCCATCATAAAGCTCTTTCCCACTTTCGGGGAACCTACGAAAAGGTAAGTTCCCCTTTGGAGCAGACCGTCGATAAGTGGTGTCTGAACCTCAAACACCGTATCATACAGCGTTGTCATTGATACTGTTTTCAGATAGGAAGGGTCTAACTGTCTGAGTATTTCCCTTTGCATTTCTTCAAAAGATTGCTCGTACCCCTTGAAATCCGTATCCTGATTGACTATACTATTGTCAGTACATTTGGAAAGTGACTGTTCCGCATCTGTTGCCGCAGATACATTTGGAATAGTCATTTCTTTTTTATTCTCCATTCGCATCCTCTCCTTTCAAACCGCCGAGAATAATGGAAATCAGTTCTATTACACTCAGCAGTTCATCATCCACACCTTTTCCTGCTTCAATCCTTTTCAGTTCCGCAAGGACTGTGGCAAATTCCGTTTTCAACGCCTTATACACTCTCGGATTGCCCTGTACCACCACATCCTGATTTAAGCAACGGCGGTAACAATACTCCTGTTTTGGCAATCCTGATAGAGCTACAGCTCTGTTAATGAGTTCGTTTTCTTCGGGCGATACTCGAAACCCTACTGTGATATTCCTCCAACGATTTTTGTTATCTCTGTTCTTAGCTGACATTTTCAAAATCTCCTTTCCCTAAATCATCTAATTTTTCTGCCATCTCAATCTGCTTTGACGGAAAGAGGTGTGCGTACTGATAAGTAATATCAATACTTTCGTGACCAACTCGGTCAGCAATCGCCACCGCAGAAAAGCCCATATCAATCAAGAGTGAAATGTGGCTGTGACGGAGATCGTGAATGCGGATACGCTTCACGCCTGCCGCCTTTGCCCCTCTGTCCATCTCGTGATGAAGATAGCTTTTCGTCACCGTAAAGATACGGTCTTTCTTCTTCAATCCGTAAAGCATACCGAGATATTCTTTCATTTCCTCACACAGAAACTTCGGCATTTTAATCGTGCGGTTGCTCTTTTTCGTTTTCGGAGAAGTAATCACATCCTGCCCTTTCAAACGCTGATAGGATTTATTGATTGTGACTGTTTCCTTATCAAAGTTGAAATCTGCCGGAGTCAAAGCTAACAGCTCGCCCTCTCGGATACCGCACCAGTAAAGCATTTCAAACGCATAAAAGGAAACAGGCTTGTCCATCATCTCAAAAGAGAATTTCTTGTATTCTTCCTTTGTCCAGAACAGCATTTCCTTGTGTTCCTCACGTCCCATATTTCCCACCTTTGCCGCAGGATTGGAACGCAGTTCATAGTAGCGGACAGCGTGATTGAAAATGGCGGACAACTGATTGTGCAGCGTTTTCAGATACGTCTGTGAATAAGGCTTTTTCTTCTCATCACGATAGGCAAGCATTTCATTCTGCCAAGTAATAATCTCCTTTGTGGAAATCTCGCTGATTTTCAGTTTCCCGAAATACGGAAGTATCTTTGTGCGTATGATATGCTCTTTGGTAAGCCACGTGTTTTCCTTCAAACGGTTCTTCACATCATTGATATAAAGCTCCGTAAAGGCTTCAAAACTCATATCAAGGTCTGAAGAAGTCTGCAATTTGAACATTCTTTCCCATTCCTGTGCTTCTCGTTTGGTAGCAAAGCCACGCTTGCATTTCTGCTTGCGTTCCCCTTTCCAGTTCACATACCTTGCCATCACATACCAAGTACCGTTATCTTCATTCTTAAATACCGGCATTTACATTTCCCCCTTTCCTGCTCCGTAGAGCCTTTCGTAAAAATACTGGCGATTTACACGCCCTGCAATCGTAATAAAGCCCTTTGCTTTCAATTCCTCATTTAATTGTCTGATGAGTTTATATGCATAAGGTTTTGATACGTTTAGTTCCTGAGCCACATCTTCGGCTCGGATAAATCTGTTTTCCATATCCTTTTTCTTCCTTTCTTAAAATAATTTTTTGCTTGCCGCTTTCTCCGTGTTAAAGTTCCAACAGGCACTCCTGCTTGTCGGCAGGCGCTGTGCTGTCCCAATGCACCGCAGTACATCAGGCGCTCGCTCGTATAGGGGTTCCCGAAAAGTCGGAGACTTTTGGGGAAGAGGAGGAGCAGTGCAGCGAATGAGCTTTTGTGCTTGCACACAAGCGAACGATACGGAACTTGCTCCGACGAGGTCTTGGCGGTTTGGCTTTTCGGACGGTCATTCAGTTGTCGCATTAAGCATATTTGTTTAATTCGTAATTTATTTTACTAAACATATTTGCTATTGTCAAGTGGTTGCAAAGAAAATATTAAACATTTTTGTTTCGGTTTTTCTTGACTTCCACTAAACATTTCTGCTATACTTATTTCACTAAATATAAAAGGAGCGTATCATTATGGCTATCAGCGAAAGAATACATTTTTTCAGACTAATGCGTGGTATGACACAAAAGTATCTCGGTACAGCAATCGGTTTTCCAGAAAAGAGTGCTGATGTGCGTTTGGCACAGTACGAAACTGGTACACGCAAACCGAAAGCAGACCTTACAAATGCATTGGCACAGGTGCTTGATGTTTCTCCACAGGCTCTTGATGTTCCTGACATAGACAGCTATATCGGTCTTATGCACACTCTGTTTACCCTTGAAGATATTTACGGTCTTACTGTCAGTGAAGCAGACGGAGAGGTATGCTTAAAGGTCAACAAGGACAAAGGCAGAGAAGCATATGAACTCCTCAAAATGCTGTATGCTTGGAAAGAACAGGCAGACAAGCTATCTTCCGAAGAAATCAACAGAGAAGAATACGATAACTGGCGTTACCATTATCCAGAGTTCGACACCACACAGCGTTGGGCAAAAGTTCCATCACAGGAATTAAGTGACGCTCTCGTGGAAGCATTCAAAGACCACTTGAAAGATAAATAAGCACCTACAGGACCTGCCACTGGCAGCTCCCTACAGATGCTTTGGCAACGACAAAAAAGCCCTTAACTATGGTTATTAACCACAGCTAAGGGCTTAGTTTATAATATGGAATTTGTTCAGAGCCAAGCTCCGAACTTTAGTCTGCAAGCCACCTGTTAATTGTTCCGTTACCCATAAACCACTGGATAACAAGAATAATGGCACTTGCTATGACTGTTATCAATTTGTTATCAAAAGACTAATCGAAATCGCTGAAACCCGCATAAACACTGGCTTTTTTAAGCAACTCGATTTATTCAAACTCAATCGTAGCCGGCGGTTTCCCCGTACAATCATACAGTACGCGGTTTACACCTTTTACCTCATTGACAATTCGGCTTGTGACTTTTCCAAGTACTTCCCACGGAAGTTCTGCGGATTCTGCGGTCATGAAGTCGGATGTGAGGACGGCACGAAGTGCGATGGCATAGTCATAGGTTCTGACATCGCCCATGCAGCCTACGGAACGCATATTGGTCAGGGCTGCAAAGTACTGACCGAGTGTGCGGTCGATACCTGCTTTTGCGATCTCCTCGCGGTAGATAGCGTCTGCATCCTGTACGATGCGTACCTTCTCTGCGGTTACCTCACCGATGATACGAACGCCAAGTCCCGGACCCGGGAACGGCTGACGGTATACCAGATTTTCCGGAATACCAAGCTCCAGACCGGCGCGGCGGACCTCATCTTTAAACAGCATACGCAGCGGCTCGATGATCTCCTTGAAATCTACGTGTTCCGGAAGTCCGCCTACGTTGTGGTGGGACTTGATAACAGCGGATTTTCCAAGACCGGACTCAATTACATCCGGGTAAATCGTACCCTGTACGAAGTAATCTACTTTGCCAATCTTCTTTGCTTCTTCCTCAAATACGCGGATGAACTCTTCGCCGATGATCTTACGCTTGCGCTCCGGATCGGTTACACCTGCCAGCTTGTCGTAGAAACGCTGCTGTGCATTGACACGGATGAAGTTCAGCTTGTACGGACCGTTCGGACCAAATACTGCCTCTACCTCGTCACCCTCGTTTTTACGAAGCAGACCGTGATCGACGAATACGCAGGTCAGCTGGTCGCCGATCGCTTTCGCCATCAGGACGCCTGCTACGGAAGAGTCTACACCGCCGGACAGAGCCAGAAGGGCACGACCATTTCCTACTTTTTTACGGATTTCTTCGATGGATTTCTCTACGAACGCATCCATCTTCCAGTCACCTGCACAATGGCAGACACTGTATACGAAGTTATGCAGCATCTTGGAGCCTTCCTGTGTATGAAGTACCTCCGGATGTGCCTGAATGCCGTACCAGCCTTTTTCTTCATTTTCCATACCTGCAATCGGGCAGACCGGAGTATGGGCTGTCACACGGAAACCTTCCGGCATCTTGGAAATATAGTCGGTATGGCTCATCCAGCATATGGTCTTCGGGGATACACCCTCATACAGCTTAGATGTTGTGTCTACCTCTACCTCAGTCTTTCCGTATTCACTGACCGGTGCTGTGGCAACCTCGCCACCTAACAGGTAGGACATCAGCTGTGCGCCATAGCAGATACCCAGTACCGGGATTCCCAGATCAAAGATTTCCTTTGAACATCTCGGAGATTCCTCCTTGTATACACTGTTCGGTCCGCCGGTGAAAATGATACCCTTCGGGTTCATCTCTTTGATTTTTTCCAGCGGCAGGGTGTAAGGATGAACCTCACAATATACGTTGCACTCTCTTACTCTTCTGGCAATCAACTGATTGTACTGTCCGCCAAAGTCCAGTACAATGATCATCTCTTTCTCCACGAGTATTCCTCCTATAATTTTATGCTGCGATCCGTACTTCATCAACTTGTAGCTTCGAATCAACTTCCAGGATTTATGGTCACACGCTTGCACAACATGTGAACTGTAACAGTCATACTGCTGCCGCAGGTAATCACTCCGTTCCAGCCCCATCGCCGCCAATCGAAAAATAACCGTCGCAATCTGTTCAGCAGCTATACCACGTTCTCTTCCTGTCAATTCCTGTAACTTTTATTATAAAATACCCGGCAATTAAAGACAAGCCATTTTTACGGTATTTTCAGGCACTTTTTCCAGAAAAATGCTTTTCGATTCAATTCAAGTCGAACATCCGTGAGACTTGGCGCGTGATTCTGGTCAGCGAAGCATCGGCAAAATCCGCTATCAGTATGATATCGTACGGAATTTTCAGTGCAGAAAATTCCTATCCGCAAGTAAAAATGCATATTCTATGCAGAATCACTGCGCATCCTCGCGGAGCGTTTATCTCAATCGGAGACCTAACTCCCACTGAGACAAATTTGTTATTACTCGCCACCTAAAGAGGTGGGGGCTTCTCAACTGAGAGCAAAGGATGAGAATTATTATACTATTTGCATTGTGCAGATATGCACACCCTGCGCTTTCATCTCGGTAATTGAATTGCCGAGGATTCCCGCTTATTGTCCTAAACATTTAAATATTTCTTCACATACTTCCCCGTATACGATCCCGGCGTCGCTGCCACCTCTTCCGGTGTTCCTTTCGCAATCACGGTTCCGCCGCCCTCGCCGCCTTCCGGTCCGATGTCGATCAGGTAGTCAGCAGTTTTGATGACATCCAGGTTATGCTCAATGACAACCACGGTATTTCCACCATCCGACAAACGTCTTAATATCTCAATCAGACGGTGTACGTCGGCAAAATGAAGTCCCGTAGTCGGTTCGTCCAGAATATAGATCGTCTTGCCGGTTCCACGCTTGCTCAACTCCGTCGCCAGCTTGATTCGCTGGGCTTCGCCGCCGGACAGCTCGGTGGATGGCTGTCCCAGACGGATATAGGAAAGTCCTACATCGTAGAGTGTCGCAATCTTCCGGTGTATGGACGGCACATTTTCGAAGAATTTCATCGCCTCCTCGACCGTCATATTGAGGACATCATAGATGCTTTTCCCCTTATATTTGACCTCCAGCGTTTCCCGGTTATAGCGCTTGCCGCCGCAGACCTCACACGGCACATAGATATCCGGCAGGAAATGCATCTCGATCTTGATGATGCCGTCGCCGGAGCACGCCTCACAGCGCCCGCCTTTTTTATTGAAGCTGAAACGTCCTTTATTGTAGCCTTTTGCCTTGGCATCCGTAGATGCCGCAAACAGATCCCGGATCAGATCAAATGCCCCCGTATAGGTTGCCGGATTGGAACGCGGCGTCCGCCCGATCGGAGACTGGTCGATCGCGATAATCTTATCAAGCTGCTCGACGCCCTCGATGGATTTATGTTTTCCCGGAATCGTGTGTGCTCGGTTCAGCTTCTTTGCCAACGCTTTATAAAGAATCTCATTGACAAGTGAGCTCTTTCCCGAACCGGAAACGCCGGTGACGCAGGTCATCACGCCCAGCGGGAATTTGACGTCAATATTTTTAAGATTATTTTCCGCTGCGCCTTTCACCGTCAGCCAGCCGGCCGGTTTTCTCCGCTCGGACGGCACCGGAATCTGAATGCGCCCGCTCAAATATGCGCCGGTGATCGATTTTTCATTTTTCATGATCTCTTCCGCTGTGCCGATCGCCACGACCTCGCCGCCGTGTTCGCCCGCGCCCGGACCGATGTCCACGATACAGTCTGCCGCGCGCATCGTATCCTCGTCATGCTCAACCACCAGAACTGAATTTCCCAGATCCCGCAGGTGTTTCAGGGTATCCAGAAGCTTGTCGTTGTCCCGCTGGTGAAGTCCGATACTCGGCTCGTCCAGAATATATGCCACACCGACCAGACCGGATCCGATCTGGGTTGCCAGGCGGATTCGCTGCGCCTCGCCTCCGGACAGCGTGCCAGTCGCACGCGACAGGGAAAGATATTCCAGACCGACATTGATAAGAAAGCTGATTCTCGCCCGAATTTCTTTCAAAATCGGTGCACCAATCGCCTGCTGCATCGGCGTCAGCTCCAGCGCATCGATAAATTCGCGGAATTTGACGATCGACATATCGGTCGCCTCGAAAATATTTTTCCCACCAACCGTGACTGCCAGAGATTCCTTCTTTAATCGCTGCCCCTTGCAGGCTGGACACGGCGTGATCCGCATAAATGTCTCATATTCCGCCTTCATTGAATCAGAGAACGTCTCACGGTATTTGCGGTTCATGCTCTGAATCAACCCCTCAAAGGCAATATCATAAATTCCCTCGCCACGCTGTCCACGGTAATACACCTTCACAACCTTGCCGCCGGTTCCGTAAATTAAAATATCATGGATCTCCTTCGGATAATCTTCAAACGGGGTATCCAGACTGAAATCGTATTCTTTTGCCAATGCATTTAAGATCGCGCCGGAAAAGCTCGTTTTGTCCGTGCAGGACTGCCATCCCATCGCCGTGATCGCACCCTGATTGATGCTCAGGCTCTTGTCTGGAATCATCAGATCCTCGTCAAACTCCATCTTATATCCCAGACCGAAGCAGTCCGGGCACGCACCAAATGGGTTGTTGAAAGAGAAGCTGCGCGGCTCGACCTCATCCACGCTGATACCGCAGTCCGGGCAGGAAAAATTTTGGCTGAACGTCAGGGTATCGTGCTTTTCTTCGCCGTTTTCATCCCGCACCGCCGTATCGGTCAGCATCAGACCATTGGAGAGACCCATGACCGTTTCAATCGAATCCGAAAGGCGTTTCTCAATCCCCGGCTTGACCACCAGGCGATCGACCACAATCTCAATATTGTGCTTGATATTTTTATCCAGCGTGATCTCCTCGGAAAGCTCGTATAAGCTGCCGTCCACCCGCACACGGACATAGCCGCTCTTCTTTGCCTGCTCCAGCACTTTCTCGTGGCGTCCTTTCCGCCCGCGTACGACCGGGGCAAGAAGCTGGATCTTTGTGCGCTCCGGCAGCGCCATGATCTGGTCAACCATCTGATCGACCGTCTGGCGGCGGATCTCACGACCGCACTTCGGGCAATGCGGAATACCGATCCGTGCGTACAAAAGACGCATATAATCATAGATCTCCGTCACTGTGCCGACCGTCGAACGCGGATTCCGGTTCGTCGATTTCTGGTCGATAGAGATCGCCGGAGACAAGCCCTCGATGCTCTCGACATCCGGCTTTTCCATCTGACCTAAGAACTGACGCGCATAGGACGACAGGGACTCCATATACCGCCGCTGCCCTTCGGCATAGATCGTGTCAAATGCCAGAGATGATTTACCCGAACCAGAAAGTCCGGTCAGGACAACCAGCTCATTTCTCGGAATATCAATGGAAATGTTTTTCAGATTGTGCTCATTGGCACCTCGTATCTTTATATATTGCTTCGCCATATCTGTACCTCAATTATCATTGACTCTGCTCTGTTTTATCATGTCGCTGCTGACTTATTTTATAGTCATTATAGTCACAGTCTTCCCTGTAATTATGCTTAGTATAACACATTCCAAAAGTCTTTGCAAACATTTGTTCTGTTTGATAAAATTGAATCAGCTAAACATAGATATTCCTTGGGAATAGAAGTCAAACTTTTCATCAATTCTAATACAAAAAGGGCACCTCCGCCCGACTCCAAACCTAACATGGAGACCAGACAAAAATACCCTTTCGCCCTATTTCATTTTTTCACGCATTCATTTTATTTCACGATTTTTCGTTCCCCGAAGATACACCAGCCAGTACCCGCCTCCAATCACCAGCATCCCGCCGATCATATTTCCGATCGTAGCCGGAATCAGATTATTGAGAATAAAGGTTCCGATCGTCAGCCCTTCCGCTGCCAGACCGTACTCGCCCATGATCATCAGCCCCGCCGGGATGTAAAACATATTGGCGATGCAATGCTCGAAGCCGCAGAGAATGAAAATCGCCACCGGCGGATAAAGCGCCAGAATTTTGCCAGATACCTGCTCGGAGCTCATCGCCGCCCAGACTGCAATACAAACCAGCACATTACAGAGGATCGCACGGCACAGCACCTCCGGCAGAGTCAGGGTCACCTTGGAAACGGCTGTATTCAGAAGAACCTGCGCCAGATCGCCACCGTACAGGCTTGGAATATGCCCGTAGACAAATAAAACCGCCACAAAGATCGCGCCAATCAGATTTCCCAGATAGACAAACAGAAGATTTTTAAACAGCCCGCCCACGGAAATCCGTTTCTGCAGCGCCGAGATCGTCATCAGGCAGTTCCCAGTGAAAAGTTCCGCCCCGGTGCAGACCACCAGCGCCAATCCTGCCGGGAATACGAGTGCCGAAGCAATCCGCGATGCCGAGGCATTTGTCATTGCTGCCGAGGCAACCGACGCCCCTGCGCCTGCCAGCGCGATGAACATTCCGGCGAAAAAGCCGAGTATCAGCATATGAGACACCGGAAGTTCCGCCTTTTTTCTGCCCGTCTCCACATAATTTTCTGCAATCTGTTTCGATGCAATCATAGATTTTCCTCCCATCAGCCTTTCTATGTCCGAAATTCATTTTTCAAATTCTTCCTTTTATCTTCTGAATTTCCGAACCTGCCACATCGTTTTATAACCTTTCCTTCCATTTCAAACAGAAAAAGACGGTTTTCGTCCGATCTTTCTGTTCTATCCCTTTAAAATCTTTGACAAACAACCGTCTTTTCTATTATTTCTATATCATTTCTGATGTCGTCCTATCATCTCAAGCCGCCATCTGACATCACCTATCAAGGGCTTCCCTTATTATTTCATGTGACTACTTTTTGCAGCCCTCCCACAAATCCTATAAGTTCCCCTTCATTTTCCTACCGTTCCTCCCGGAAATAATTCTCGCCCAGATGCGCCGGGATATGTGCCCCTTTATTCTTACGCATCGACGCGATCACCAGCACCAATGCGGTGATAATGAACGGAAGGGCATCGAAAAATGCCGTTGGAATCGCATACGTGTTTTTCGGCACATAGTATTTCAGCACGCGCAGAGCCCCGAAAATAAAGGAACCGTAAATAACATTGATCGGCTTCCACGCCGCGAAGATAACGAGGGCAACGGAAATCCAGCCAAGACCGCCGACGCTGTCGCGCAGCCACACGCCGCCGTTGATGATCATCGAGCAATATGCGCCGCCGATACCGCAGATCGCACCGGATAGCAGGATATTAATGTATCTCCACTTTGTAACTTCGATACCTGCCGCATCTGCTGCGCCCGGATTTTCTCCGATCGCCTGCACATTTAAACCAACCTGTGTTTTATATAAGTAGAAACTCGCCACAATCGCGATGATGATTCCAAGATAAACGAACGGGTTATAGGAAAATAATAATTCTCCGACCACCGGCAGATCACTGAGTCCCGGGATGTGGATGTTACGCATCTGTGCCGTCACCGCATCCGGAAGTTTCAGGGTGCCGTTCTCTGATTTTTCCAGCATAAAGACGCCGATAAAATTGGCTAATCCGACGCCGAAAATCGTCAGGGTCAATCCCGTTACGTTCTGATTTGCCATAAATGTGACAGTCAAAACACCGTAAATCAATGCCGACAGCATTCCAGCCACCGCCGCAGCTAACAGCGCCGCAACAAAGTTATCCGTCTGATAGCCGACCATGAATCCGGCGCACGCGCCAATCGACATCATGCCCTCGACGCCCAGATTCAGGTGTCCGACCTTCTCACTCAAAATTTCGCCAACCGTGCCAAACAGGAAAGGCGTACCCGCCAATACAGCCGCCACCAGAAATTTAATTACGATCTCGCTGCTCATGCGCGTGTACCTCCTTTTCCGTGAAATACAAATTGATACCGTATAAACAGTTCACATCCCAGAATGAAGAACAGGATGATTCCCTGCAGCACATCCGCGCAGTCCGAGGACAATCCGAATGAAGACTGAACTACGCTGCTTCCTTTTTCCAGCACGCTGAACAAAAAGGTAACCAGCAGAATCACCGGCGGATTCAACTGTGCCAGCCATGCCACGATGATCGCCGTAAATCCGACCCCTCCGGCAACTGCCGTCGTCAGCGTGACATCCGAACCGGTCGCCTGCACCATGCCGCCGATGCCGCAGACAGCGCCAGACAGAAACATCGTCCGCAGAACCACTTTTTTTACATTCATGCCGGCATAGCGGGCTGTCTCCTGGCTCTCTCCCACAACGCTGATCTCATATCCCTGCTTGGAACGATTTAAGTAAACCGCTATCACTACCACAAGAATCAGCGCAATCACCCAGCCGAACTGGATGCCGAACACCTTATCGAGCGCCGCATTCTTATTGAAACGGGCAATCTTCGCATATCCCTGGGAACCTGGGTCACGCCATGCGCCCTCTCTCAAAAATACGATGACATTCAGCGCGATATAGTTTAACATCAGCGTAAACAGCGTCTCGTTCGTATCATACCGGGTCTTAAACCACGCCGGAATGAGTCCCCACAGACCTCCGCCGATCGCGCCTGCCAAAAACATCACGATCACCAGCAGCCAGTGATTCCAGTTCGCATGGAACAGTGCAAAATACGAGGCAAAAATACCGCCCATAATGATCTGTCCCTCGGCTCCGATGTTCCAGAATTTCATTTTAAATGCCAGCGTCACGCCCAGCGACGCAATCAAAAGTGGAATCATGATTTTGACCGTCGCCTGTATCGCCATCTCGCTTCGCAGCGCTCCGGTTACAATCGTCTGATAAATGACAAATGGATTCTGCCCAATCAGCAGGATAAAGAATCCGCCTGCCACCAGAGCCAGCACGATCGCCTCCAGACGGAGGATCAATGTTTCTCTTTTTCCAAGTTCCGCCTTTTTTACAACGCGGATCCACGGTTCTTTCATGCCTGTTCCTCCTTCTTTTCGGATGCCATACTCTTATCCAGCCCCAGCTCGCCCGCCTCGGTACCGGTCATCATCAGTCCCAGCTGTTCTTTCGTGAGCTTCTTCGCATCCACGATACCCGTGATCTTTCCATGGCAGAGTACCATGATCCGGTCTGAAAGCTCCAGAAGCACATCCAGATCCTCACCGATATAGACAACCGCCACGCCCTTTTTCTTCTGCTGATTCAGGAGGTCGTAAATCAGATAGGAAGAATTAATATCAAGCCCTCGCACCGGGTAAGCCGTGATCAGCACCTGCGGGCTCGACTCAATCTCACGTCCCAAAAGTACCTTCTGGACATTTCCCCCCGACATCATACGCACCGGCGTATCAACGCCCGGCGTCACGATTCCCAGTTCTCCGATCAGGCGTTCTGCCATCTCCCTCGCCGGTTTCCGGTCTACAAACAATCCTTTCCCTTCCGAATAGGACTTGAGCAGCATATTATCAACCATACCCATTGAAGCAACCAGTCCCATGCCGAGACGATCCTCCGGCACGAAACTCATGCTGATTCCGAGGCGGATGATCTCCGCCGGAGTCTTACCGATGATATTTTCCTTACGGTACAAAATAGCGCCCTTTTTCGCGTCCATCAACCCAGTCAGCGTCTCGCAGAGTTCTTTCTGGCCGCTTCCGGCAACACCGGCAACGCCCAGAATCTCGCCTGTTTTAATCTCAAAAGAAATATCATCCAGCGCCACGCCGCCGTCACTCTTATCGACGGTCAGATCGACAATCTTCAAAATAGTCTCTCTCTTCTCCAGCTCCGGGCGCTCGATATTCAGGCTGATTGGTCGTCCAACCATAAGCTCCGTAAGTTTCTTCTCATCACATCCGGCAGTTTCCACCGTCTCGATGCTCTTTCCTTTTCGCAGAATCGTGACACGGTCACTGATAGAAAGAACCTCATTTAATTTATGGGTAATAATAATAATCGCACAGCCCTGTTCCCGCATCCGGCGCAGGATTTTAAACAGCCGCTCCGTCTCCTGCGGCGTCAGGACTGCCGTTGGCTCGTCCAGAATCAGGATCTGGGCGCCTCTATATAATACCTTCAGGATCTCGACCGTCTGCTTCTCGCTGACCGACATGTCGTAGACCTTTTTCTCCGGTTCAATTTCAAGTCCAAATGACTGTCCAAGCGCTTCAATTTTTTCCCGCAACGCCTTTCTTCCCAGCCGTTTTCCCTTGGTTCCCAGCACGATATTATCCATCGCACTGAACACATCCACCAGTTTGAAATGCTGATGAATCATACCTATTCCTAAATTTCTCGAATCTACCGGCGAATTTATGGAGACTTCTTTTCCTCCAACCAGAATCGAACCGGCATCTGGGTGGTAGATACCGGAAAGCATGTTCATGAGCGTTGTCTTACCGGAACCATTTTCTCCCAAAAGTGCCATAATCTCGCCGTACCGGACGGTCAGATCAATCTTATCGTTCGCCACGACGCTTCCGAATGCTTTCGTGATCTGCCTACACTCAATGGCATACTGTTCTGTCATATCGTCACCTCAAATGAATATTTAACCAATTTTTTAATCAATTTTCTAAAAAAGAAAAAAGAGGTGCCGCAAATGAAAGTGGATCCATTTGAAGCTGCCTCCTTTTATCTGTTATATACTCTTGGAATCTGCAACACCCGGAAGCGTTTCCGAACCTGCTTCAGCATCGCTTCCAGGTATACAATTCCGTGATTATTTCTCTACGATGTTCTTGAAATACCAGTGGATATTGCCTGTGATATCTGCATCGGACATATGCTCGCCCTCGGTGCCAACGGTGGTTCCGTCGTTGCACTCGATCACGCCATCAAATACATCCCAGTCGCCAGACTCGATCTTCGCACGTGCCTCATCGATCTTCTCCTGCGTACCATCTACGCACAGGTCAGATAACGGGGAAATGTCTACCAGACCTTCCTCCAGACCGCCGAAGTAGTTCTCGCCTGTCCATGTACCATCAATCAGATCCTGTACAGCTTTGGTATAGTAAGCGCCCCAGTTCCAAACGGTGGAGGTCAGAACTGCCTTCGGAGCATCCTTGCTCATATCAGAGTTGTAACCAACACCAAATACGCCAGCTTCCTCAGCTGCCAGCTGCGGGTTCGGTGTATCGCAGTGCTGTCCAATGACATCACAGCCCTCGTTGATCAGGGCTACGGCTGCCTGTTTCTCACCTTCCGGATCGTACCAGCTGTTGGTGGTCTTGATGTAAACGGTTGCATCCGGGTTTACAGAATATACACCCATTGCAAATGCGTCACATCCGCCGGTAACCTCGGCATTGTCCTTGCCCCAGGCGCCGACATAACCGATCTTATTGCTCTCTGTCTTTAAACCAGCCGCGATACCAGTGAGGTAACGGGACTGATAAATCCGTCCAAAATAATTGTTAAAGTTCACACCGTTGGATTTGTAGCCGGTTGCATGGGAGAAGATAACGTCCGGATATTCTTCTGCCAGTGCCTCGCATGCATCCATGTAGCCCCAGCTTGTCGCGAAGATAATCTGGCATCCTTCCTCGACACACTCGCGCATTGCTGTCTCGATGGCAGTCTGATCATCGTCCGCTACGTTGTTCTTGCGGATAATCTGATCATCCTCCAGACCAACGGCTTTCTGCATCGCTACGATACCCTGATCATGCGTATAGCTGTAACCGGAACCATCCGCCGGATTTCCAATATGAATCACTCCGACCTTCAGATCCTCTTTAGCAACTGCCGGCATCACGCCCTCTGCTGCCTCGCCTGCTTCTGTGTCTGCCGCGTCAGCTCCCTTTTCCTCCGCTGCCTTCGTATCTGCTGTATCAGAAGACGAAGAAGAACAGCCTGCACACAGGGACAGCGCCATGGCAGCGCTCAGTAACACGCTTACTACTTTTCTCATAACATTTCCTCCTAAGAATGCCTGCGAATGCGGTTCTTTCCCTTTCTCATCGTTTGTCAGAATTCCCTCGCGGAACCTGAAATCCGAAAATAAAACCGCATTCCCGAAAATTTGGATCGATACAGGAGATATTATTGCATATTTACAGACGATTTTCAAGGAATTTGCCTGATTTTTACTGTGATATTTATTAATTTCTTTTCATAAGTTTTACTTATTTCTGTTTTCCTCCTGTAATCCCCCGATATGCAGGAAGGGAACACCGGAGGAATCAGCTGCCAGCATCTTTTTTCGACGCAGATAACACAAAAACAGGCACCAGACATTTCCTTTCAAAATGCCTGATACCTGCTCAGCTCACTGTAACTGATTTCTCTTATAACTTCGGCAAACACGTAACCGTCCACCTTATAATACACGGCTCTGTTTTAAGCCTCTGCCTCGCCATCCTCTTTCTTCTCTTCCAGAATCTTCATAAACTCCTCACCGGTGATCGTCTCCTTATCCAGAAGATAGTCTGCCAGCTCATGAAGCTTATCCTCATGCCCGGAAAGAATAGCTTTCGCTTTCTCATACGCGCTCTTTACCAGCGCAATCACTTCCTCATCGACCCTCGCCGCCGTCTCTGCCGAACAAGCTAGGGAAGTATCGCCGCCTAAGTAGGCGTTGTTGACCGTCTCGAGCGCTACCATGCCGAAATGGTCACTCATGCCGTAACGCGTCACCATCGCACGGGCAATCTTGGTTGCCTGTTCGATATCATTCGAAGCCCCAGTCGTGATAGAATGGAAGATCAGCTCCTCCGCCGCACGGCCGCCGGTCAGTGTCACGATCTTGTTGAACGCCTCTTCCCTGCTCATCAGGAAGCGCTGATCCGCCTCCACCTGCATCGTATATCCGAGTGCCCCGGAGGTTCGCGGCACAATCGTGATCTTGTGGACCGGAGCCGAGTGCGTCTGCAGCGCCGCTACCAGCGCATGACCGATCTCATGGTAGGAGACAATCTTCTTCTCATCCCCGGAAACACCGGCATCCTTCTTCTGATATCCGGCAATAACCGTCTCGACACTCTCTTCCAGATCCTGCTGGGACACGGTCTTTCGTCCCATCCGGACTGCCCGCAGCGCCGCCTCATTGACAATGTTTGCCAGCTCCGCGCCGCTCGCACCGTTGGTAGCACGGGCGATCTCATTGTAATCCACACTCTCATCCACTTTAACTTTTTTGCCATGGACTTTCAGAATTGCCTCACGGCCTTTCAGATCCGGCAGCTCTACCGGAATCCGGCGGTCAAAACGTCCCGGACGAAGCAGCGCCGGATCGAGGGATTCCGGACGGTTGGTCGCCGCCAGAATGACAACACCCTTCTTGCCGTCAAAACCATCCATCTCAGTCAGAAGCTGGTTCAGCGTCTGCTCGCGCTCGTCATTGCCGCCCATGCCGGCGCCGTCACGCTTCTTACCAATCGTATCGATCTCGTCGATAAATACGATACACGGCGCTTTTTCATTGGCCTGTTTAAATAAATCACGCACCTTCGCCGCACCCATGCCGACAAACATCTCAACAAATTCCGAACCGGAGATCGAGAAGAACGGAACGTGTGCTTCCCCGGCAACAGCCTTCGCCAGCATCGTTTTACCGGTTCCTGGAGGTCCGACTAACAGGGCGCCCTTCGGCAGCACCGCACCGATCTCCGAATATTTTTCCGGCTTATGCAGGAAATCGACAATCTCTTTTAATGCATCCTTCGCCTCTTCCTCGCCAGCCACATCTGCAAATGTGATACCCGTCTCGGATTCTGCATAAATCTTTGCATTGGACTTGCCGAATGTCATCGCATTTCCGGCGCCGCCCATCTTCTTCATCAGCGAACGCCCCATCAGCTGTCCGATTCCGATAAAAAGAATCAGCGGCAGAATCCAGGTCAGCAGAAAATTGAGAAGCGGAGAAGCCTGTGTATTGATCTCCGCACTGTATTTCACGTCCTTACCATCCAGCAGGTCATACAGGTTGACACCTGGAATCTCGCCGGTTTTGTAGGTGACATTCCAGGTCTTGTTTTTATCGTCATTTTTCAGCGTATAGACGATCTCATTGTTCGTCGTCACATACACCTCATCGACATTATTCTCTTTCAGCTGTTCACTGAACTGGTCAAACCGCACTTCCTGCGTCCGATCCATCATGGATGGGAAGAGGAAAATGTTTAACAGCATGACAACCAGCATTACCAGTCCATAATAATATAGAAATGATTTTCTGGGCGGCTGCTTTCCGCCTCCGTTCGTATTCTCTACCATAGATTGTTCTCCTTATTGTGAGTCTGTGACAGATGGTTTCTGTGTTTCTGTCACATCGTTTCGTGATACATTAACATATACCGCATTCTTTGTTATTTGTCAATCCACAATAGTAAATATTTATTTACTTTTTATATTTGTTGACCTTTTTGTCTGGATGTGCTAGAGTACAAGTAAATTGATGTTTCCTTGTTTGCAATTTATGTTTGTGAAATGGACCGCATTTTATTACTTTGATATTTAAATTTGGAGGTTTCCCTATGAATCCAGGCAAAAAAAATTCAAATCTTTTAAAAAAAACCGGTATTCACTTCCTGGAGTTTGCACTCGGCTTTCTCTCCCTGGCGAAATGCCACTACCAGCCAAGCCATGATATGAAAGTCAACTCGCTTCCATTTTTTGCCCTGATCGCGCTCGACAGCTGGGCAGATCAAGACTATACCATGTCTGAGCTGGCGGACAAGCTGAGTATCACAAAGCAGCAGCTCTCCCATATGATCAAGGTTCTTGAGGAACGCGGTCTGGTCGAGCGGATCCACGATACAGCCAACCGCCGCCGCGTCTACATCCGCATCTGCGATTCCGGTCGTGAGATGATGAACCAGATGAAGCAGGAAATGCTGTCTTCCACCCTGTTTGGGCTGCGCGCTTACACCCCGGAAGAACTGGCATCGATGGACGAGTGCCTGTGCCGCCTGATGGAATTAATGAAGAAATTCAACTGTGAAACCGATGAACCTGTAAAGAATGTATCCGTATGATAAAGACACCGGAGACACTTTTTTCTCCGCTTTCTTTTAAATCCTGTATAATTGACTTTTGTAACGTCCAGCAGCATTCCGGATTGATTTCTCTGCCATTTCATCCTTTCATCCGTTCCGGTGTGTTCCACGCCTCGGCAGAGTTTTCTTTCTGTGCCAATGGACGTTTCTCAATGATACAGAAAGAAGGTTCCTACATATTATGCCACAAATGATAGAAAATCATATTTTTCCACACGCTGCTCATAGCAAACACACTCTCCCCCTCTCATCCAGGCAAACTTCTGCTGCCATTCCACGCCTTTCCGGTCAAACGCGTGCTGCCGCACCTGCAAGAGCCCAAAAGGCCGCGGACGAATTTGCCCGCTACCTGCTCACGCGCAACCTTGCCGATGAGACACTCCGCGCTTACACTTATGCTGTACGGCAGTATTTTACCTATTACCGTGACATTACTTACCCCAATTTAAAGCTATACAAAATCTTTCTGCTCGAGCACTACAAGCCGCAGACCATCAACCAGCGGATCCGGGCTTTGAATGCCTACCTGGATTTTAAAAAGCTCTATCCCGGGCATCTTCCCATGGTAAAAATCCAGCAGAAAACATATCTGGATCACATGATCAGCGAGGCGGATTATGAATACCTGAAACGCTGCCTGCTTCGGGATGAACGGTACACTTACTATTTTCTCATCCGTTTCATGGCGGCAACCGGCGTCCGGGTCAGCGAGGTGATTCAGTTCCAGGCAGAAGATATTTTCTCCGGCTATAAGGACATCTATTCCAAAGGAAATAAAGTCCGGCGCATCTACATCCCACAGTCACTCCGAACCGATACCCTCAAATGGCTTTCCTTTCTCCACAAATCCCACGGTCCCATCTTCCTCAACCGCTTCGATTCCCCCATCTCTCCAGGCGGCATCCGCAGCCAGCTCAAAACCATCGCCCTCTCCTACCACATGACACCGGAAATGGTACATCCGCATGCATTCCGCCACCGGTTTGCCAAGAGTTTTATCGAAAAATGCGGCGATATTTCCCTGCTCTCCGATCTGCTTGGACACAAAAATCTCGAAACAACCCGGATTTACCTGCGTCGTTCCAGCAGCGAGCAGTATGAGATTGTCAACCGGGTAGTCACCTGGTAGAGAGGAGGAAATGAAGCACATATGAATTTTGAAACACTTATTTCCGACTTTGGCATTTACCTTGAAAAACAGGGGCACGCCGCCATCACCATCCGGGTCTACAGCTGTTCCGTCCGGCTGTTTTTTTCGCATTATAACAGCCTTTCAGTCGAGCACCTGCAGTCGTACCGGCGCTGGCTGCTGGAATGTTATAAGCCATCGACAGTGAATACGCGGATTCTGGGGATGAACCGGTTTCTGGATTTTATGCAAAACAGAGGATTGTTGGATAATGAAAAGGCGAATTTTCAATCCCCCATATCCGCCCCCACAGATTCACTCCGCATCACTCCCACGGGTCACTACCGCCTGCGCCCCATCCGGGAGCAGAAGCACACCTACCTTGATACAGTGATCTCCCAGAAAGATTATGACCGGCTCAAACGGCGGCTAAAAAAGGATGAAAATTACTTCTGGTATTTCATCGTGCGTTTTCTCGCCTCCACCGGCGCGCGCGTCAGTGAACTGCGCCAGATCAAAATGGAGGATCTGCAGCTTGGCTATCTCGATCTCTACTCCAAAGGCGGCAAGATACGGCGATTGTTCTTCCCCCGCTCCCTCTGCGGGGAAGCAATCCCCTACTTTGCCTCCCGCGGCATCGACAGCGGCTTTCTCTTCCTGACCCGCCGCCGCACCTGCATCTCCGCACGCGCCATCGAGATGCAGTTAAAAAACATCGCAAAGCGCTACCGCATCAATCCGGCAACAATGTACCCGCATTCTTTCCGGCACCGCTACGCCATCAATTTTTTGAAACGGTTCAATGACATTTCCCTGCTGGCGGATCTGTTAGGACACGACAGCATCGAGACAACCCGGATTTACCTGATGAAATCGAGTCAGGAACAGCAGACAGTGATTGACCGGGTGGTGACGTGGTAGGCACAGGCGTGTGAAAACCATAAAAGGGGAAAGAACTGCCATTTTCCACAATTCTTTCCCCTTTATTATAGATTTATTTTTTCTCTGCCTCCACAATCACGAGCTCATATGGAAGTGCTTCCTCAGCGCTATCGGTTCTAATGTTTTCACCCGACCGTTCTACCGCATTCTCTTTTTTCTCCTGCTTCCCACTGTCCAGCTTTGTCTCAACATTCTGTTCCGCCTTCTTTTCAGAATCTTCCTCCTTTTCTGCTGTTCTACTAATAAGACGATGGGAGATTTCATTTGGTTTTATATATTTGCAATTTTTTTAACAACTTTTCTTTCCAAATAAACATTTTTCAAAACGGAAGTTAGAAGAACCAGATGGATAATAGAAAACGCATAAAGATATTACAGGCATAAAAAAAGCCCGGCAGAAAGAAAATGTGCTATGACATTCTCTCCCTACCGGACTTTTCCTAATATTAAATTTCCTTACAGCACCTTACTCAAAAATGCCTTCAATCTTTCGCTCTTTGGATGCTCGAAAAACTCCTTCGGTTCGTTTTCTTCGATGAAGTTGCCGCCCTCCATGAACATGACGCGGGTTGCCACCTCGCGGGCGAAGCCCATCTCATGGGTAACCACGACCATCGTCATGTGCTCCTCGGCAAGCTGGCGCATTACATTTAATACCTCACCTACCATCTCCGGGTCAAGCGCGGAGGTTGGCTCGTCAAAGAGCATCACATCCGGATGCATCGCCAGGGCGCGGACGATCGCCACACGCTGTTTCTGACCGCCAGAGAGCTGTCCCGGATAGGCGGATGCTTTTTCCTTTAATCCGACGCGTTCCAGAAGCTTCAGTGCCTCCGTCTCTGCCTCGTCCTTTGGGCGTCCGAGCAGTTTCATCGGTGCCAGCGTCATATTATCAAGAATCGTCATGTGCGGGAACAGGTTGAACTGCTGGAATACCATTCCCATTTTCTGACGAAGTTTATCAATGCTTGTCTTCGGATCCGTGATATCCGTTCCCTCAAAATAGATGTGTCCGCCGGTCGGGGTTTCCAGCAGGTTCATGCAGCGCAGAAATGTGGATTTACCGGAACCGGATGGTCCGATCACACAGACAACATCCCCCTTGCGTATCTGGGTAGAAATATTAGTCAGGACCTTTAAATCACCGAATGCCTTGGAAAGATCCTTGATGTCAATTATCACTTCTCCGTTTTGTACTTTATCGTTCATTCTTTCTCAGGCTCCTTTCCAGATTCTGTGCAAAGTGGTTGAAGATCATCGTCAGCGCCAGATAAACAGCAGCCACTATCAGAAGCGGTGTCCACGCGTCATACGTTCTGGAACGGATGATATCGCCGCCCTTCGTCAGATCCTGCACCGCCACGTAACCGGCTACCGAAGTCTCTTTCAGAAGAACAACAAACTCATTGCAAAGTGCCGGAAGTACGTTTTTAAATGCCTGCGGCATAATGATATAGCGCATCGTCTGCACATAGTTAAAACCAAGGCTTCGACCTGCCTCCATCTGTCCCTCGTCGATCGACATGATACCGGAACGGAAGATCTCCGCTACATACGCTGCCGAGTTAAGACCAAACGCGATCACACCGACAAAGACGCCAGCAAATACACGCGATACAAAAATACAGTAGTAGAAAATCATCAGCTGGATGACAACCGGCGTTCCCCGGATGACCGTCAGATATACCTGGCAGACACCATTTAAAAATTTCATTTTTCCAGTTTTGTCGTGAGTTGCACGAACAATCGCAATCAGCAGACCAAGGGCAATGCCGATCAGGGTCGCAAATAACGTGATGATCAGGGTATTTTTCAGGCCCCCTGTCAGATACTGCCACCTGTCATCCTTGATCAGGTTTAAATATAAGGCCTGCTTGAGTTTCTCCAATCTGTTTTCCTCCTTGTAAGGTGATATAGACTTGAAAAAGGGCTGCCGCCGAACCGTGTTTTCGCCATTCTGCAGCAACCTTTTTCCGTTCCGTCAGATACCGGAAGCACTCTGGGTGTTTTCCGGATCACCTGAATCCATCCATCTGACGATTCATTTCAATTCTCTTTTATATTACTCAGCGGTAATGTATTTTTCAACGATCTCGTCCAGTTTTCCAGACTCTTTCAGGTTTGCGATGGATGCGTTGATAGCGTCCAGAAGCTCTGTATTGCCCTTCTTAACTGCGATTGCGTACTCTTCTTCTGCATACGGTGTTTCCAGAAGCTTTAAGCCTTCATTCTCGTCTACAAATACCTGTGCCGGTTTGTTGTCAATGATAACTGCATCGATCTTGCCAGTGGACAGCGCCTGTACTGCATCGGCGCCCTTGGAAAATCTCTGTACGCTCTCCTCGCCGAAATCATCGGTGGAGTACAGGTCGCCGGTGGTACCCTGCTGAACGCCGATCTGCTTGCCCTTTAAATCATCCAGGGATGCGATGTCGCTGTCCTCTGTTACGATAACAGACTGAACGCCGATTGCGTAAGTGTCAGAGAAATCCACCTGGGTCTGACGATCCTCGGTAACAGTCATGCCTGCTGCTGCGAAATCAGCTTTGCCAGACTGAACCTCCGGGATGATAGAATCGAATGCTACGTCGGTGATTTCCAGAGATGCTCCCATATCCTCGCAGATAGCGTTTGCAATATCTACGTCGATACCTACGATATCATTTCCATCGTGGTACTCATACGGTGCGAACTCAGCGTTGGTGGACATAACCAGAGTCTTTCCTGCAAATGCGCTGTCGCCAGCCTCTGCTGCCTCGCTGCCCTCTGCTGCCTCTGCGGTTGTCTCCTCATTCTCCTCTGCGGCTGCGGTTGTCTCTGCCGGTTTGGAAGAGCATGCTGCTAACGATGCTGCCATAGCAGTTGCCATAGCGATTGCTGCTAATTTCTTTTTCATAATAAATTCCTCCTCATTTCTATTCGCTGCTTTTGTATTTTTATGCAGTAAATACGAATATTCTTACTTTTATTACTGTATCTAGGAATACATTATACCGCATTTTTATAAATAATCAAGCCTGAATTCCTGTTTTTTACAGGGTTTTGTATGATTATGCATTCTTTTCCAATTTGTACGGTTCCAGTTACGGACAGATCTTGTTGTTAATTCTTGGCACGGGAGTTTAATAGTTGCATAATCAGGTTAGTGAAATTTTGAAAGTAAATGAAAGCAGATGACATCTCGAAGAATGTTTCCGGTTTCCGAACGGATTATCAATTCATAACGAACAGTAAAATGAGAACAATTCCAAAAATGGACAAGGAAGAAAAAAATACTATAGTCTGCAACAGCAACAAAAATCGCTGCACCCCAGCAAATACAAAGGTTACAGCGATTTTATTTTCACTCAACTGCCAAAGACTGGATATATATTTTTTTCAATAATCCAAATTTTTGTTTTTTCTGTGTTTCCTGTTTTCAAACTTCACGTTCTCTCCACAGGCAATATCATTTACTTAGAGAATTTCTTTGAAAAAAATTTCCTTTTTTCTACCAATAACTCAACAAGCACTTGACAACACCTTGATAGTTCAGCGCCTCAGCTAAAAAAACGCATAAAAGCAATCCATTCGTTATAATAGCGTTGACTAGAAACTATAAAACAAGCCCGGCAACCAGGTTGATACGACAGGAACAAACGATACCAGCAGCAAAATAGGTAATGCACCAAAAAGCAAAAATGGAAGAATAGGTTTAATAAGTTTATGAATCGGAACATCACAAACTCTGGAACATGCCATCAGACAAGTAGCCATTGGCGGTGTAATTGAGCCAATACCTATCGAAACAAAAACGATTACTGCTAACTGAATTGTATCAATTCCACATGCAGTAGCAATCGGTGTAAGAAGCGGCACCAGCGTCAAAATAATAACATTTCCATCCAAGAAAAAACCTATAAAAAACAGCAGAAGATCTATTAACAGGATAAGACCAATACGATTATTGGTAATTCCCAACATTAACTCTGCCACCAACTCGGGAATATGGTTAAGTGTCATCAAACGACTGAAAATCAAAGTCATTGGAAACATTATAACCAATGCCGAAACATCCTTAACTCCCTTAGAAAAAACGCCCATCAATTGAACCAGAGAAAGCTTTTTATAAACTACCACTCCCATGATCGCTCCATATAAACAGGTAATTGCACCTGCTTCTGTCGCTGTAAAAATGCCGCCATAGATACCCCCTAACACAATTACCGGCATTAAAACTGCTACAACAAGCTCTAAAAAAAATCTATTCCGGCTTATAGTCTCACGCGCATTTTTTTCTGATTCTTCTTTAGGCTCATTATCTTCAGTACATGCAGAAACGGATGCAACTGTTTTACCCGCATATTCTGGATGATAATATTTTATATAAATAATCCGATTAATGATCAAATAGAGCCCTGCCCATATTAATCCCGGCACAATCGTAGCCATAAATAAAGCACCAACCGATGCCGAGGACACGGATGCAAAAATAATAGCATTTACATTTGGTGGAATCATAAAGCCAAAAGGACTAGAAGCTGCAATTAATGCCGCTAAATATGCTTTATCATATCCTTTCTTTTCCAATTCTGGCACCATAGCTGTTGACAGTGTATTAGCCGTTGCCAATGCTGAACCGCAAAGGGCTCCAAAAAAGCAGGAAACTACTGGAATTGTGGCCGTCAATCCTCCCTTTACATTATGTAGCATCTTATCCGCTACCCGAATCAGCACATTTGCAATTCCGCTTCGCTCAATCAAAGAACCTCCTACTATAAAAAGCGGAATCGCCAACATAGAAATAGAGTTCAAAATGTAAAACGCATTCGTTGCAAACGTTCCTGTACTTCCAAGCCCCATATATGCCACAAAAAAGGAGCCGCCCAAAAATGCTAACGGAACTGCAACGCCGGAAAAAATCATGAGTAAAATTAATACTGCAGCTATTCCAAATATCATAATGTGCGTAACCTCCTTATAGATTTACAAACATTCACCACATAATAAACCATCATCCCCAAAGCTCCTAAAAATACAGAAGCATATACCCACCACATGCTAAATCCAACAGCCGGAGACACCGTATTACGTTCAATGTGTGTCATCATTAAATTAAATGTTAATGGCATAAATAATCCACATATTATAGTAGAAATAATCAAACTAAACAAATGAAGTGCTTCTTTTGACTTTTCCGTCTTACACAGATTCAAGAAGAAATCGACTTTTAGCATATTGTCATCACGCACAACCAGTATTACTCCAAGCCATACAAATACAATAAATAGAATTGTTGGCAATTCCTCATAGCCGTGCATATTAATATTAAATACCCAACGACTGAAGATTGTCAGATTAACCATAATCATCATCACAATCAACAAAATACCCGCTAAATTTCCAACCACAAATTCAACTATATGATCTAATTTTTTTAAAAATTTCACCACGTTCCTCCTCTCTTTAACGGTAAATAAAAAAGCAGGGGATACTACAAACATAGATATCAATCCACTTGCAGCATCCCCCATACCATTAATAATTAAACAGCTCAGATACCTGATTGTATAATTCTTCTCCAATCAGTTCTCTCCACTTATCCGACAGAGAAGCCGCATACTCTTTCCATTGATTCAATTCCTCATCTGTTGGCTGATAATATGTAATTCCTTTTTCATCAAAGAATTTTTCTGCGTCTGCTTTCATATCTTTATAAGATTCATATTCAGCCTCTGAACACGCCCAGGCAGCATCTACAAATATCTTTTGATCCTCTTCGCTATACTGATTAAACTTATCTAAATTCATCATCAAACTATACGAAGTCCACTGAGCTCCAACATATGAATAAAATGGTGCTACTTCATAATAATTTTCAATAATATATGAAGGTATCTGCTGATCCGTAGCCGTAATCAAACCATTCTGCAGCGATGTATATAACTCTCCGTATGGCATAATTGCGATATTTCCCAAACCGCCATAAAATTCGTTAACAATAGCATCTTCATATGTTCGAAACGTTTCATTCGCCAGATCCTTCGGCACTTTAATCAATTTATCTGTCGAAAAGATGTGGCGCTGTAAGCCACTGTTTTGTGCCAAAAGTTTAATTCCATTTTCTTCATAAAGCTTTGTATTAATAGCAAATCCTTCTGCATTCGGATTAGCAAGCTTTTCCCTCACTGTGTCTAAATCAGGTAATAAAAATGGAATTCTTTGCCATGCAAATCTCTTATCTACATTAGACATTCCGGCACCAAAGTTAAAATCCGTCTCCCCATCCTGAATCATCTGAAAGGATTCCGCATCGCTGGCATAACTGGAATACCAATAAATATCTACTACATAACGGCCATTACTATTTTTCTCCACCTCTTCTTTAAATTTCAGTAGTCCATCAGCCCAGGGATTATAATCCGGGGCAACCTCTGGATCTAACGCTGATGTTGTCAAAACAAGATGAGTTGCATCTGAATCTGCTTTCGTAGTTTCTTCCGCTTTATCGCTCTGCAGTGCAACTGTATTATTACCTCCACATCCAACTATAGTTAATGCCATCATTGCTGCCATTGTCGTTGCAATTAATTTTTTCATTGTACTCCTCCTTTTTCAACATCCACCATATTCTTTTTCTGCTCGTTCCTGGCTGATCAAGCCATCTTTCACATCACACTTTAATGCTTTTTTATCTCTCTCAAGCGGATTACCCCAACCTCCGCCGCCACTTGTCTGAATATAGAGTCTATCTTTCTTATAAAAACGCACCCTTGCTTTCGAAGGCAAATGTTCTTCCGTTCCATCAGCTCTATTTACTGTAAAACGAGCTCCTAATGCTGCTTTTCCACCATTCAATCCCCACGGTGCCGTATTAACACGATCAGAGGCAATAAAGCAGTCCACCTCATCTGTCTGGAATTCCAGGACTCGCTCAATTCCAAATCCACCCCTGTGCTTACCAGGTCCTTCAGAATTTGGAGCTAAACCATATCGTATTACCTTAACCGGCATGATTCTTTCAAGAACTTCTACTGGTGTATTTCTGGTATTAGTCATATGCGTATTAACTCCACTGGTTCCATCTTGATCGCACATTCCACCATATCCTCCTCCAACAGTTTCACCATTAGCAAAGAACGAATGTGTTTCTGGATTATAACCACCCAGCTGAATTCCATTCATAGATCCACAAGCAGCCGCACATACTTTTTCTGGAACCACTTGAGCCAGTGCACCAAGCAGTACATCTACCAAACGCTGACACGTAATAGAATTTCCAGAACCGGTAGCTGCTGGATATACCGCATTTACCAAGGAACCTTCCGGTGTTATAACCTCAAAGCGGCGATATGTTCCAGAATTCGGTGGAATCGTGGGATCCGTCACTGCTCGAACAACATAATAAATGCAAGCCAACGCCATCGGACGAACACAATTCAAAGGTCCTCTTACCTGAGGGCATGTTCCCGTAAAATCAATTTTAATATGTGGACCTCCTGTAGTAATTGTTACCTTGATTTTTAATGGCTCTGTTGTAGTAATTCCATCTCCCTCTAAGAAATCCTCAAATTCAAATGTCCCTTTCGGAAGTTTTTCTAACTCTGCTCCCATTCGCCGGTCACAGTAGTTCTCTAACTCTGCAATTGCCTCAAGAACTACTTCTACGCCCATCTCATCACATAATTCCTCAAACCGCTTTTCTCCTACATTATTTGCTGCAATCTGAGCCATCAAATCTCCACTACTTTCGTATTTTGTTCGGATATTAGAGCGAAACATAGCAAAAATCTCAGGATCTACTTTTCCTTCTTTTTTTATCTTTACTGGTGGGAAGCAAATCCCTTCATGGAAAATTTCCGTTGCATCTGGTGTTAACGAACCCGGAACCTTTCCTCCCACATCTACATGATGCGCCAGATTTCCTACAAAAGCTACTAGCTCTCCTTTAAAAAAGATCGGAGAAAAGATAATAATATCTGGCAAATGAGTTCCACCAATGAATGGATCATTGTGCATGATAGCATCTCCAGGTTTCAGTTCTTTTTTGTTAATATGCTTTAAAGCTCCCTTTACTCCCCAAGGCAACACTCCTGAATGAACAGATATATGCTCTGCCTGTGCAATCGTCTCTCCATTTACATCAAATAACGCACACGAACAATCTCTTCTATCTTTAATATTTGTGGAATAGGCTGTCCGAATTAATGCTGCTCCCATCTCTTCTGTAATTGCAAAAAAGCGATTTCGCATAACTTCCAATGTGATTGCATCCATCTTTTCATTCCTCCTTTTAGTTCTCTTCTAATGCTTCCATCTTCCCAGTCTCACGATTTGCAATCTTCACAACCAAATTCATTCTCTCATCTACTGTCACCTTATCGCCAGGCCCTACTACGGACGTAGCTCCTGTTTCCTCTATGATTGCCGGACCGATAAAGCTGTTACCTGCTTTTAAAGCATCTCGCTTATATACGGCTGTATCCAGCCACTCTCCCATAAAATAAGCTTTTCGAATTTCTTCTGGTTTTGGAAGTTCCTTGCTAATTTCTCCTTTTGAATACAAGTTACTTTTGTCCATTTCCCCAACTACAGAAAGACGCAAACTAACCAACTCCATGGGATCATTCTTCTTAAATCCATAAGAACGCTCATGTGCATCACTGAAATCATTCACAAGCTTATCCCAAACCAGCTGATTCACCGGGCTATTGGGTACCGAAATCGTTAATTCGTAGGCCTGACCAAAATAACGGATATCTATTTTTCTCTCAAAACTTACGCTACTCTCTGATACGCCATCTCGAGCCATTTCTTTTCTTGCTTCAGCCTCTAATTTTTCAAATTTTTCTTCCATATGGTCGAAAGAAACATCTTTTTCATGTTTATGATACGTGCATACTTCATCATATCTAATTGGTGCAACTAATAATCCAAAAGCAGAAAAGTTTCCAGGTTCGATAGGAATAACAACTGTTCCTATATCCAGAGTTCTTGCCAGTTCAACCGCATGAAGTGCTCCCGCTCCTCCATATGGCAGAAGCACAAACTTTCTCGGATCGATTCCTCTTTCTACCGTCATAACTCTAATTGCTCTGACCATGTTGGAATTCGCTACACGAAGAATTCCCTCTGCTACTTCCTCCACTGTCATATTTAATTTTACGGCCAATTTTTCTTCTATCGCTTTCCGTGCAGCCGCCACATCCAGGTGCATTTTTCCACCTAGCAATTTTTCACCCACACGACCTAACACAGCATGAGCATCTGTTACTGTTGGTTCTGTTCCTCCTTTGCTATAACAAACCGGTCCCGGTACTGCTCCTGCACTGCGAGGACCAACCCGAAGCGCTCCGCCAGCATCCAGCCATGCTATAGAGCCTCCTCCTGCTCCAATCGTAGTAATATCTATATGTGGGAATTTTACCGGAAATCCCTCAATCACTCCTTCACCTGTGATACCAATAGAACCATTCTGCACAATTCCTACATCAAATGACGTTCCTCCAAGATCTCCAGTAATAATATTATGATAATCCGTAATCTTGGAAAGAAATTCGGCAGCCAAAACACCTCCAGCCGGACCAGATAATAACGTATTCACACTCTTCTGAGCTGCAATCTGATCGGTCATCATACCTCCAGAAGATTGCATAATAGTCAATGGAGAATTAATCCCATTTTCATCTAATCGTCTACGCAACTGGGATACATATTTCTGCATTCTTGGCTGAACATATGCATTCATAACGGTTGTATTCATTCGTTCAAATTCACGAAACTCCGGCAAAATTTCACTAGATACAGACACTGGAAAATCTGGTGCGATTTCACGAATAACTTCCAACGCTTTTTTCTCATTTTCATCATTCGCATAAGAATGAAGAAAACAGATTGCAATGGATTCCGCTCCCTCTTCCATTAATTCATGAATCGTTTTCTTTAATTCCTCCATATCCAACTGCACCAATACAGTTCCCGTATAATCCATTCTTTCGTCTGCCTCCCGACGAAGATATCGGGGAATTAATGAAGCTGGTTTTCTAGCATGTAAATCATAAAGTTCTGGTCTGCTCTGGCGACCAATATCTAAAACATCTCTAAATCCTTTTGTTGTTATTAATGCTGTTACAGCGCCGTTTCGTTCCAAAAGTGTATTTGTAGCCACTGTCGTTCCATGTGCAACACCCGTCACACAATCTGGTGCTACTCCCAACTCTTCTAAAAGTGCTCTAATTCCGTTCAGAACACCTATACTTTGATCTTCAGGTGTAGAAGGCGTTTTTGCAAAATACACCTTACCATCTTCATTTATTCCGACTACATCGGTAAACGTTCCTCCTACATCTACACCTAATTTCAATTTAGCCATTTTTCATCCTCCTTTATCTCTATCCCTGGTAATAATTTACTTTCGGCATATATTTACTTCCTAGCATCTTATGAAATTCTGGGTATCTTGATTGTTCCGGGTGACGTCCTTTCTTTTCTGTTACATCATTAGCCAGCCATTGTAATGGAATAATGTAAAATAATGGAGTTAAAATTTCATCCATTCCTCCTGGAAGCGAGATAAAACGACCTTTTATTTCAATCTCTTTTTCAAAGCCCTCGTAACCAATAACTGTCACGTGATCCGAATGCTCCTGAGCAAATTGAATCATTCTCTTTATTCGCTCTACTCCAGGTCCCTCGTTTACCAAAAAAATCAAATATGACCACTTTTCAAGACAATGATACGGACCATGCATGTACTCTTCCACATCATATACCTCTACCGGGATTCGCACTCCTTCTAATACCTTAAGAGCCCCTTCTTTAGCTGCAGCTGTTAAAGTACCACCTCCGATAATTGTCACAGATGGAGCAGATTTATACTCCTCCGCAAAATCTTCAATTTCTTCAGATGTACATCTCAAACTTTGCTCCATCCATTTTGGAACTAACGAAATGTCTAATTCCTTACCAGCTAATCCCGCAGCATATAAATACAACATTGCTATAGTCGAAGTAAATCCCTTCGTTTTGGCCCCTACCAGTTCTTCTCCTGTACATGTATCCAAAATCGCCTCAGCACTTTTTCCGCCAGGATTATCAGGCTCGGCTGTTACCATAACGGTTCTAGCCCCATACTCTCTTCCTTTTTCCAAACAATGTATCGTCCCAATACTACGTGCCGTCTGTGAAATTCCTAAAATCAGCGTTTTCTCATCTAGTCGATAATGTGGATAGTAATACAAAAAATCAAATGGGGTAAACACCTGAACCTCTGCATTGAACCATTTTGTAAATGCATATTTAGCCGCAATTGCTGTATGAAGTGAGGTTCCAGAACCAATTAAATAGATTTTATCAAATGGACCTTTTCCCACTATAGAATACACACTATCACACACTTTTTCTGCATTTTGGCAAACTCTTCTAATTGTGTCTGGCTGTTCCAATATACAGCTCTTCATGGTTTGCTTCATTCTATGTATGCCTCCCAACTCTTGTATTTTTCTCTATTTTATTTTTTTACCTGTATGTCCTGCTCTTCGATTTTTTTTGAAGCAAAATTAATTGCTCCTAGAGCTCCTGCTTTTCCTCCCAAGTTTGCCAAACAAATATCCGCCTGAATTGGCGTAAGCCTGCCAACCTCCTCTCGAATCCGCTGAATCACAGATCCCATAGAATCAGAAACTCCACCGCCTATTACAACCTTCTCTGGATTTAAAAGACTAATCGTATTGGCTATCGCAACTGAAAAATCACGAACAAATTTGTCTATTACCGGTATTACTGAGGCATCTCCTCGGCTATATGCTGTAAATAATGCTTCTGCCGAACCAACAATTTGATCCAGTGCCGAGCCAGAACATTTTTTTTCTAAAATTCCCTGTTGTCCTAATTTATTAATTTCCCCTTTTTCCACATCAGAACTTTCTAAATAATATCCTAATTCTCCTGCTCTTCCTTGAGCCCCCAATACCAACTGTCCACCACATACTAATGCTCCGCCAATACCTGTTCCCAATGCAATAAACAACATATCATCCGTCTGTTCACCTGAACCTATCCAACGTTCACCTAATGCTGCCAGATTCACATCATTTCCGACATACACTGGAAATGAAAAATATTCATTCATTAAACTTTGCAAAGGAAATTGATTCCACGATAATGCTTTGGCACGCACCACTGTTCCATCTGAATCCACCGTTCCCGGGACTCCAATTCCCATGCCAAATATCATTTCTCGTTTAATTCCTGCTGCTTCTAATGACTCCTCTACAATCTGGACTAATTCCTCAAACTGATTTTTGGTTGGTATTTTTTTTTCGTACACAATATTACCCACCAAATCTGTTATCAAAAACAAAAGTTTTGTTCCGCCAATATCCATGCCAATACAATACGCAGATTTTGGATTAAATCCCAACATAGTAGATGGGCGTCCAACCCCTGATGGAGACATACAGTCTCCATACTCAACTAGGAGCTTTTTCTTAATTAATTCATCTACAATCGCACTAACTGTTGTTTTACTTAAATTTAATGCCTTTGATATCTGTGCACGGCTAATCGGCTGTTTCTCCTTGACCATATTCAGAATCAATGTCCGATTAATTTTTCGTATTAATTCTAAATGCCCTAAATTTCCATTCTTCTCCATATTACACCCCTTACTCACTTAATTAGTTCAGTGCACTTACTAATTCTTTTAAAAATTACCTCTCGTATTAAGCAAGAGGATTTATATATAAAATACACTTTTATTATTCTGTTTTCAATAGGATTTTTCAACAAAATATCTTTATATTTTCGTAAAAATTACCAAAACGCGTTTCACATAATTTGTTTCTTCAGAAAACTAAATGTCACTTTCAAGATACACGTCCATATATGCTGAACTCTTTTTGCAATGCAATTGATAATTCATAAAATCAATTATATCTAACAAAAATGCAATTACAAACCAAAGATGACAGTAACTGTCAACCTGTAACGAATCAACAATTTCAAGAATGTTTTTACTAACCTTCTATATGGTTCCACACATACCCATGCAGTAGAACTTTCAACATTTCCTTATCTCGCTCTTCCCAGGCGGCTTGTACATTCTCCATATCGAACATGGGCATTCTTCGTAAATCTGATATGCTGAAATCTCCCAAGAGCAGGCGTGGCAAAGGCAACTGAAAGAAACGATAGCAACAAAAAACAGGTCCGGACGCACGGAGAGTAATCAGTGTATCTGAACCTAGCTTTTCTATGGTCTTTCCGATGAATAGCTTGGCTGGCTTTTCATTGAAATTTCTTATGCTTTTTTTCGTTGACATTTAATACTGTTCAATGTATCATATAATCAAGAAATGGGTTTGTTACCGTACAGCTATTGCTTAAGCGGGGTGCTCGTTTCTTTTTTGTGTTCACCATATCGTCCTGTCATTATTCAAGAATGCCTCGGTGCTCTTGTAGCAAAAAGCAGACGCACCCTTTCTTACGTCCTCGAACATTTTTCCGCATCGATCGCCAGCACAAACATTAATGCATCCAGTGCATATTCCGGCTCATTTACCTGAATCACATACGTGTCCGTCATATGGAACAGCTCTTTGCTGACACTGGCAACCGAATATCCCCTTTGATCGAGGATATTATAATCCCATTCCATAATCGAACCGTCGATATGCCAGCCATTGTAATCAATATTGTAATGCGGCATCAGGAAAGAGAATTCTTTACTCAAGCATCCGATATAGGTGCCTTTTTTATATATCTCAAATTTTGGCAGAAATGTCAGTACACGCTGAACAACCATTCCAATTTCATTGCCGTCTGCATCATATATCACCAACTTATGGCCCCAGGACAACTGGCCTTTTACCACATATACTGTATTGCCAAACTCATCATAAATATCATAACTGTCAAACCACGAAAATAACCGCTGTTTAAATAAAAGCTTCATAAAATCACCTCAAATATCATAATCCGTTCTCTTTTGTCCTCGCCCGGAAACAAATCCGATGTGTCAATCTCATCATAAAACATTAGCTGTTCCTCCGTCATCAGACAACTGATATATTCCTCCGATGGATAATAAAAAAACAGCAGTATCTCTCTCGGATTTTCGTAATAGGACTCATATATCCTGGCAAGAACAGAGTGCAATATCTCTACCGAAAATGGATTGAAAAAATAACACCGGTCCACTTCTGAAGGAAGCTCATAGTTCTCCGCACTGCTTAAGATAAAGGAAGTACGGTTTCCGGACACTGCCGTCTCCTTATTTTCTGCTGCCCCCTGATAAATACGTTCATCGTATTCGATTCCGATTGTTTTACTCCTTGTCTGATAGGACAAGTAAAAACAGACTCTTCCCTTGCCGGTTCCATAGTCCAATAAGGTATTATTCTTCCGAATTAATCCGCTGTTCGCCAACCGTTCCAGAACCACGTATGCCGTCGGTTCGTATGGGTATCGGTATTGATCCGCATGCGAATCATCTCTGCCGCTTGTTCGGATTTTCAGAAATCTATCCCATTGGGTCTCATTTTGGTTCATGGTATATCTCCCGTATCATTTACTCGATTCTTATATCTACAGAATATAGGAAATTGGCGGCGCTTGTCAACTTGCAGCTTTGGAAAGAAAAAAATTGCAAATATGTAAATCTCCCATCGTCTTATTATGGGCAGATCTTGTTGTTAATTCTTGGCAAATCTAATATTTCGTACTATAACTATTCTGTACCGTTTTCTCTGTACTGGGCATCTGCTTCCGTAAAGAGAATGTGCCTTGTCACATTCTCTCGCCGGGCGCGGTCGCTTGCAGCATGATTCACAAGATACGGAACCATTCCTTAGGTTTTATTACGAAAGAAGGCTTTTTATGATTTCCCGTCTACTTACCTTAACTGCCTGGTCCATGACACCGCCCGCAGTCTGGTCTCCCTTTCATTTAGTATTTATGCTGATCGGCATCCCGCTCGCCGCCTTTGCCGCATGGAAATTGCGGACGCGCCCCGAAGCGTTCCGTCTGCATCTGCTCTTTGCCTGCGGTGTTTTTCTGGCATTTTCCGAGGTCTACAAACAGCTTTTTCTCTATTACATAGAAAACAACCAGCACTACGACTGGTGGTATTTTCCATTCCAGCTCTGCAGCCTGCCGATGTACCTCTGCCTGCTGCTGCCCTTTGTTCCGCATAAATATCAACGTATTTTTTGCACTTTTATGTATAATTACAACCTGCTCGGTGCCGTCATGGTGTTCGTCGATCCGTCCGGTCTGATGCACCCGTACTGGACGCTGACCCTGCATGGATTTATCTGGCATATCCTTCTGATCTTCATCGGGCTACTCATCGCCTTTTCCCGCATGGTGCTGCCAACCGCCAAAGGATTCTGGCAGTCTACAGCTGTATTTGCGGTCGGATGCGTCATCGCAACCATCATCAATGTTACCTCACATCCGTATGGAAACGCGGATATGTTTTATATCACGCCGTACTACGCGACCACGCAGATTGTGTACTCCCAGATCGCTGCTAAATTTGGAATTTTTGCCGGAAACACGGTGTATGTGCTTTCAATCATTTTGGGCGCATGGCTGCTGCATCTCGTATTTCAAGTCGAACGTCCGTGAGACTTGGCGCGTGATTCTGGTCAGCAAAGCTGGCATATTCGTTGCTGCTCACTCATTCCGTGCACATCAACGGGATTTTACCGATGCTTCGCATTTCAAATCGGCAAAATCTGCTATCGATACGATATCATACGGAATTTTCAGTTCAGAAAATTCCTATCTGCAATTAAAAGAGCGCCAGCCCCGCATTCACAGCCGGGCAGACGCTCTTTTCTATAATAGCTCAATTAATTCACTGTCACGGTAAAATCCACTGAAACGACTCTGTAACAATGGATTTTACCCTTTTATTTTTATTTACTGAATCTCGCTATGGAACTCCTGCAGGGACTTAACCTCCAGATGTCCGTTCTTCTTGATACTTCTCAGCGCCTGTACAGTAGCCTTTGCTGCTGCCATGTTGGTGAAGTACGGAATCTTCGCCTTTACAGCTGCCTTACGGATGTAGCTGTCATCGCCTCTGCCCTTCTTATCGTTCGGGGTATTGATAATGATTGCCACTTCTCCGTTGGTAATCTTATCTAAAATGTTCGGACGGCCTTCGTTGATCTTGCATACCTTCTCAGCCGGAAGTCCTGCTGCTACCATCACATCACAGGTTCTGCCTGTACCCATCAGGGTAAAGCCACACTCGTAGAAGCCTCTTGCAACCTCGATAAGCTCTATCTTATCCTTGTCATTGACACTCAGGAGGACAGTTCCGGAGGAAGGAAGACGTGTCTGGGTTGCTTCCTGTGCCTTGTAGATAGCCTCACCAACGCTGGTGGACATACCAAGAACCTCACCGGTGGAACGCATCTCCGGTCCAAGTACCGGGTCAACCTCCGGGAACATCTTGAACGGGAATACCGGCATCTTAACACCGTAGTGCGGAATCTTCTTCTCTTTCAGTGCCGGAACCGGTGACGGACGACCTGTTAAGTAGGAAGTCATGATATCCGTTGCCAGTTTTACCATCTTGATGTTGCATACTTTGGATACCAGCGGCACGGTACGGGATGCTCTCGGGTTTGCCTCCAGCACGTATACTTCGCCGTCCTCGATTGCATACTGCATGTTCATCAGACCTACTACGTGCATCTCTTTTGCGATACGGCTTGTGTAATCGCGGATTGTCTCTACCTGATCCTTGGTCAGATTTCTGGACGGAAGGATACAAGCGGAGTCTCCGGAGTGGATACCTGCCAGCTCGATATGCTCCATAACTGCCGGAACAAATACGTTCTCGCCGTCGCTGATCGCATCTGCTTCACACTCGGTTGCATGATGCAGGAAACGGTCAATCAGGATCGGACGGTCCGGAGTTACGCCGACAGCTGCTCTCATATAGAAGGTCATCGCTTCATCGTCATGAACAACCTCCATGCCGCGGCCGCCAAGTACATAGGACGGACGAACCATAACCGGGTAACCGATCTTATTAGCAATCTCCAATGCATCTTCTACAGTAACTGCCATGCCTGACTCCGGCATCGGAATCTGCAGTTTATCCATCATCGCACGGAACAGGTCACGATCCTCTGCCATGTCGATGGTTTCCGGAGTTGTACCCAGAATGTTGACACCATATTTCTTCAGGTCTGCTGCCAGGTTCAGCGGTGTCTGGCCACCAAACTGTGCGATAACTCCCAGCGGTTTCTCCTTGTGATAGATGCTTAATACATCTTCCAGAGTCAGCGGCTCGAAATACAGTTTATCGGAGGTATCATAGTCTGTAGATACAGTCTCTGGGTTGCAGTTAACGATAATTGTCTCAAATCCAAGCTCTTTCAGGGCGATAGCTGCATGTACGCAGCAGTAGTCAAACTCAATACCCTGACCGATACGGTTCGGACCGCCGCCCAGAATCATGATCTTCTTGTTGTCGCTGCACGGACTCTGATCCTTGATGTGATAGCTGGAGAAGTAGTATGCAGAATCCGGTGTGGCACTTACGTGTACGCCCTCCCAGCCTTCTACGATACCTTCTTTGGTTCTTGCATCGCGGATCTCTTCCTCTGTAACGCCTAACAGCTCGCTTAAATATTTATCTGCAAAACCGTCCAGCTTCGCCTGGCGGAGAACCTCAACCGGCGGAACCTCGCCCTTATACTGCATCAGGCTTTCTTCCTCTTCTACCAGTTCTTTCATCTGCTGGATGAAGTAATGTTTAATCTTGGTTAATTCGAACAGCTCGTCTACGGTAGCGCCCTTACGAAGTGCCTCGTACATAATGAACTGACGTTCGCTGCTCGGAACATGCAGCATCGCAAGCAGTTCTTTTTTTGTCTTCTTATCGAAGTCTTTCGCATGACCAAGACCGTAGCGGCCTCTCTCCAGGCTTCGGATCGCCTTCTGGAATGCCTCTTTGTAGGTCTTTCCGATACTCATAACCTCGCCGACTGCCTTCATCTGGGTTCCCAGCTTGTCCTCTGCGCCTTTGAACTTCTCAAATGCCCAGCGTGCAAACTTGATAACAATATAGTCGCCGGACGGAACATACTGATCCAGAGTGCCGCTCTTGCCGCATGGAATCTCATCCAGAGTCATACCGGTTGCCAGCATCGCTGATACCAGTGCAATCGGGAAACCAGTTGCCTTGGATGCCAGTGCGGACGAACGGGAGGTTCTCGGGTTGATCTCGATAACAATATCACGGTCTGTCTTCGGATCGTGTGCCCACTGTACGTTGGTACCGCCGATTACCTGGATTGCTTCTACGATCTTGTAGGATTTCTCCTGCAGACGTTTCTGTACTTCTTCCGAAATGGTTAACATCGGAGCAGAACAGAAGGAATCTCCGGTGTGTACGCCCAGCGGATCAATATTTTCAATAAAGCAGACAGTGATCATGTTGTTCTTCGCATCGCGGACAACTTCCAGCTCAAGCTCTTCCCATCCAAGGATAGACTCCTCTACCAGAACCTGACCAACCATGCTGGCCTGCAGGCCTCTTGCACACACGGTCTTCAGTTCTTCTACGTTATATACAAGACCGCCGCCTTCGCCGCCCATGGTGTAAGCCGGACGAAGAACAACCGGATAACCCAGTTTATCTGCGATTGCCAGTGCATCCTCAACGCTGTAGGCAACCTCACTTCTAGCCATCTCGATACCCAGGCTTTCCATTGTATGCTTAAACTCGATACGGTCCTCACCACGCTCGATAGCATCAACCTGAACGCCGATTACTTTAACATCATATTTATCCAGAACACCTGCTGCTGCCAATTCGGAGCAGAGGTTCAGTCCGGACTGTCCACCCAGGTTCGGGAGCAGCGCATCCGGGCGCTCTTTTTCAATGATCTGAGTCAGACGGTCTACGTTCAGCGGCTCAATATAAGTCACATCTGCTGTCTCCGGATCCGTCATAATCGTAGCCGGATTGGAATTGACCAGCACAATCTCATAGCCGAGTTTTCTCAGTGCCTTGCACGCCTGTGTTCCCGAATAATCGAACTCACACGCCTGTCCGATAATGATTGGACCGGAACCGATAATCAATACTTTGTGAATGTCATTTCTCCTCATGTTTTCTCCCTCTCATTGTCTGCTGTTTTTTGGCTTTAAAAAAGCGGCCTCCCGGATCAACTAAAAATCAAGCACCTCCGCGGTGCCTTCACGCGCGTCTGTCTGATCTTCCGTCACCCTGACAGCCTCCGCCAATCGCAGCTCTGCCAGACCCCAGTTAGCCATTATCAGCATTATAATAGAAAGCGCTTTATTTGTAAACAAAAAATTTTACAAAAATCGATCTTTTTTGCTTTTCTTTTTTCAAAATGTATGATATTATAGTAAAGATATACTGGGGTGTTTATTTTGTCCAAAAGGCAGATTTAGACCCTCTTATTTTCGTTCCTGCGCGAGAATGTGCCAAGGCACATTCTTTTTTATTATCTTGTCCTACGAAAATCCTACGAAAAGGAAAGGGGTTATCCATTATGAAAAAAGTTGTCATCATCGACGGTCAGGGCGGACGCATGGGGCGCGCCCTCGTAGAAGAAATCCAGAAACTCTGTCCCGGACAGCCGCTTCTCGCGCTCGGTGCCAACACTACTGCCACTGCCGCGATGATGAAAGCCGGAGCTGCCATGGGCGCCACCGGAGAAAACCCCGTTCTCGTCGCCTGCCGAGATGCCGACCTAATCATCGGACCAATCGGCATCGTCATTGCAGACTCCCTCTTAGGAGAAATCACCCCCGCCATGGCAGCCGCCATCGGACAAAGCCGCGCCCAGAAAATCCTGATTCCTGTCAATGGAAGCTCCTATTGCCGCCATATTTTAGTAGGAACACAGAATTTACCAATGAATGAATATATCCATTTGGCGGCAGAGGAAGCAGCTGCCTACCTGAATCATATTTAAAAAATGCACGAAGCTGAACTCTCATCGTTCCGCTCCGTGCATTTTTCTCCCGGTTTCTTTATCCTTCAAAACCTGCATCTTCAACTCATCCACCCCGGAAAATTTCATCTCCGGCCGCATAAAATCTAAAAAATGAACCTCTATCTTTTTCCCATACAGGTTTTCATCCAGATCATAGATATATGTCTCCGCACCCGCCGGTCGTTCCCCGGCAATCGTCGGTTTTTTTCCAATATTTGTGATACTTCCATAAGAAACACCATCAATCACCGTCCGGGAGAGATATACCCCGAACGCTGGAAGATGTTTCTGGATTCCCGGCAGGATATTCGCCGTCGGAAACCCTAGGGTGGAACCTAAATGCTCCCCGTGTACCACCTGTCCGCTGATCCGGTACTCATATCCCAACAGTTCATTCGCCTTGCGGATATTTCCCTTCGCCAGCTCTTCCCGGATATAGGTGCTGCTGATCTCGCGATCGCCGTCCATCGCCTTTTCAACGATCGACACCTCATATCCATATTTCGGTGCCAGTTTCCGAAGCAGTTCAGCATCGCCCTTCCGCTGGTAGCCAAAATGGCAGTCCGGACCGGACACGATCGCCTTTGCGCCCATCTTGCCGACCAGAATCTCGGCAACAAACTGTTCCGGGTCCATATGTGCGACTTCCTGGTTGAACGGATATTCCACCAGATACTCCACCCCCGCCTCGCGCAGGTTCTCCTCGCGCTCCTCGTTGGTCGTGATCATCGTCTGCAGCTTTCCCCGGATCAAGGTTCCCGGTGCCGTCTCAAAGGTAAACACCGCTGGTTTATATCCTTTTTCCCGATACCGCATCACTTCCCGCAGCAGCTTCTGATGCCCTCTGTGAAGACCGTCAAACTTACCGATCGTGACCGCAGTCGGCTCTTTTATCTGAAATTCTCTGGTTCCGGCAAAATACTGCATCTTACTCTCCTCCCAGAAAGATCTTACGTGGTTTCCATTGTTTCTTCTCCGGCTGATAGGCATAGAGACCGATAAACTGGTTTGCGCTGTCATAGACGCGGATGATTCCAGAATCCGGAAGTACCATCTCTGAGTTTCCATCCGCAGAAACCTGGTGTTCAGCCAAACTGCTTCCGATCTGCACTAAGCAGCCGTCTCTCGGTCCCAGCCCCTTCGGGAATGGATTTCCATTCTGCAGAAGCTTATCCAGAACTTCGCTCTCCGATACATACGCCGGGCAGTCCTCAAACATTCCATCCACCGGCACGATCCTATCCTCGATCTGACCGGCTTTCGCCAGCGCTTCCACCTCGGACAGGCGCAGGCTGTCCCCGATCGCAAATCGATCGACGCGGGTGCGGATCAGTTTTTCCATACAGCCGCCGCATCCCAGCTTTTCACCGATGTCATGGCACAGGGTACGGATGTAGGTTCCCTTGGAACAGGTCACGGTCATCGTCACACGCGGCAGTTCCACCGCATCTATCTGAAGATCATAGATTTCCACCGGACGCGCTGCCCGCTCTACCTCTTTTCCGGCTCTCGCCAACTCGTAGAGCTTCTTTCCGTTGACCTTGAGCGCCGAATACATCGGCGGTACCTGCATATATGGACCAACAAAGCTCTCCGCCGCCCCGCGGACTGCCGGTTCTGTCAGCTGTTCCGTCGGTTTCTCCGAAAGAATCGTTCCTGTCATATCCTGCGTATCGGTTTCGGTTCCCAGCAAAAGAACTGCCTGATACGTCTTCCTCTTATCCGTCAAAAGGTCGCACAGCTTCGTTCCCTTCCCCAGACATACAGGGAGTACGCCCTCCGCTGCCGGATCGAGCGTACCCGTATGACCGATCTTTTTCTGTCTCAAAATGCCCCGGAGCTTCGCCACCACATCGTGGGACGTAAACCCCGGTTCTTTATAAATGTTTATCACACCGTGAAACATAAAATCTCCTAAAAAATCAGAACTATTACCGTCCATGCGCTGTGCACCTGAAAGCAGGCAGCGCAATCAGCAACAGAACCTCCTATTCCTCCCTACGGGCATCCATCTGTTTCTCAATATGTCCCGTCAGGTTGTTGATCACATCCCTCGGATGTCCCTGCATCGTGCAGCCCGCCGCGTGGATGTGTCCGCCGCCGCCGAAATACGCCGCCACCTTGCTCACATCGACATAGTCGTTGGAACGAAGGCTGACCTTGTACTCGTTGAACGCCTTTTCATAGATGAAAATGGCACATTCCACTCCTTCGGTAATCCGGAGCTGATCGATAATGCCATCCAGATCGTTCGTATCGACACCGTAAAACTCCATTTCTTTCTGGGAAACCACACTGAAAATACATCTTCCATCCAGAATCCGTGTACTGCTAAGCAGCGCTTTTCCGAGAATCTGGTTCTGTGCGTAGGTCTTGCGGTAAAAGCTGTCGTCGATGATCTTCGCCGCGTTCACGCCTTTTTCCATCAGCGCGCCCGCGATTTCCATCGTTTTCCGGGTCGTTGAATTGTACTTAAATACACCTGTGTCATGCACAATTCCGGTATAGAGACACTCTGCCGCCTCCCTGCTGATCTTTGCCTCATCAAGAAGCGTGTATAACACTTCGCTGCAGGAGCTTGCGTCCGGAATGATGTAATTTTGTTCTGCAAATCCTGTATTGGTTCTGTGATGATCGATACAGAGTGTCTTGGCGGCGCTGTCAAAATAGACCGCGTAGCCGCCCAGACGCTCTTTGTCGCTGGCATCCAGCGTAATGCACAGATCAAACTGTTTTTCCGGCACAATCTCGGTATGAATTTTCTCAAAATCATTCATATAAGAAAATTTAGCAGCCGGATGGTCGAGAAACAGTTCTGCCTCTATCTGCGGATAATTCTCCCGCAGATAGTTAAGCAGTCCCAGAGTCGTTCCGATACAGTCCCCGTCCGGATGGATGTGACCAAGCAGTACGATGTGCTCCGCCCCTTCCAGTGACGCCTCTAAGATATTTTTACTCATTTTCTTCCTCATCTCCCGATTCTGAGTCTCTGAGGTTTTCAGTTACTTCATCGATCAGGCGGGTCATGTGTACACCGTACTCAATCGACTGATCGAGAATAAATGTAATTTCCGGCGTATTCCGTAAATTAATGCGTTTTGCAAGCTGGGTGCGGACAAATCCGACAGCACTTTTCAGTCCCTGGATCGTATCCTTCGCCGCTTCCTCGTTGCCTAACACGCTGATATACGCCTTGCAGTACTTGAGATCCGGAGTTACCTCCACGGAGACAACCGTTGTCATCGGATGAATCCGCGGATCTTTCAGCTCACGGCTGATGATGGAACTCAGCTCTCTCTGTACTTCACTGTTAATTCTTGTATTTTTAATGCTATTTTTACGCATGAATCCCTCTGCCTTTCTAGCGCGGAACCTCTACCATCGCATATGCTTCGATCATATCGTCTTCCTGCAGATCGTTGAACTTCTCAAATACAAGACCACACTCGTATCCGGAAGCAACTTCCTTCACGTCGTCCTTGAAACGCTTTAAGGATGCCAGCGGACCATCGAAGATCTGCTCGCCGTCACGGGTAATACGTGCCTTGCAGCCTCTCTGGAATTTACCATCCAGGACGTAGGAACCAGCGATAGTACCAACGCCGGAAGCCTTGAAGGTCTGACGTACAACGGCGTGACCGATTACCTGCTCCTCGTAGATCGGGTCAAGCATACCCTTCATCGCTGCCTCGACATCCTCGATTGCCTGATAGATGACGCGGTAGAGACGAACGTCTACTTTCTCACGCTCTGCGATGGACTTCGCGGTTGCGTCCGGGCGCACATTGAAACCAATAATGATCGCGTTGGATGCGGCTGCCAGACTGACGTCGGACTCGTTGATCGCACCAACACCGCCGTGGATGACCTTGACTACAACTTCCTCGTTGGACAGCTTCATCAGGCTCTGTTTTACTGCCTCGACAGAACCCTGTACATCTGCCTTGACGATCAGTGGAAGTTCCTTTACATTTCCTGCCTTGATCTGGGAGAACAGATCGTCCAGGGAAAGCTTCATCTTTGTATCTTCAATTAACTTATTCTTGCTCTCAGAGATAAAGGTTTCTGCAAAGCTTCTTGCCTCTTTCTCGTTCTCCGGCTGTACAAATACCTCGCCGGCGTTCGGCACGTCATTAAGACCCAGAATCTCGACCGGAGTGGACGGACCAGCCTCTTTGACGCGGCGTCCCTTATCGTCCATCATCGCACGGACACGGCCGTAGCAGGCACCTGCCGCGATCGGATCACCGACATGCAGGGTACCCTTCTGTACCAGGACGGTTGCAACCGGACCTTTACCCTTATCCAGCTCCGCCTCGATGACAAGACCTCTCGCATTACGGTTCGGGTTTGCCTTTAACTCTTTGACCTCTGCGGTCAGAAGGATCATCTCAAGCAGTTCCTTGATACCTTCCTTGGTATGTGCAGATACCGGAACGAAGATGGTGCTGCCGCCCCAGTCCTCCGGAACCAGTTCGTACTCGATAAGCTCCTGTTTTACCTTCTCAATATTGGCACTCGGCTTATCGATCTTGTTGATCGCTACAATGATCTCAACCCCTGCTGCCTTCGCATGGTTGATCGCCTCGATGGTCTGCGGCATAACACCGTCATCTGCTGCAACAACGAGGATTGCAATATCAGTGGATTTTGCACCACGCATACGCATTGCGGTAAATGCCTCATGTCCCGGCGTATCGAGGAATGTGATCTTCTGTCCGTTGATCTCTACCATGTACGCACCGATGTGCTGGGTGATACCGCCTGCCTCTTTTGCAGTTACATTGGTCTGGCGGATTGCATCCAGAAGGGAGGTTTTACCATGATCGACATGACCCATAACGCATACAACCGGCGGACGGGTTACCATGTCCTTCTCATCCTCTTCTTCCTCTTTCAGAAGTTCCTCGATGACGTCAACCTTGACCTCTTTCTCACAGAGTACGTCAAACTCCATCGCGATCTCTTCTGCCTGCTCGTAATCTACTTCCTGATTGATGGTGACAACCTTGCCCTGTAAGAAGAGTTTCTTTACAATGACAGACGGCTGAAGTTTCATCTTGTCTGCCAGATCCTTGATGGTAATTACCTCCGGGATCGTGATTGTCTTGATCTCCTCAACCTTTGCCTCCTTCTTCTGCGGCGGCTGAACAGCGCTCTTTACGTTCTTTCCGCCTCTTCCCTTGGAGTGCATCTCTTCCTCATGGTCGATCTTGCTGTATTTATCGTTCTTGTAATTATTCTTATTCTGCTTGTTGTTCTGCGGTTTCTGTACAACCGGGCTGTCGAAGGATGGCTTCGGAATATTTAAACCGCCGCGTCCATCGCGTCCGCCTCTCTGACCATCACGACCGCCCTGATAGCCGCCGCTTCTCTGTCCGTCACGATTTCCCTGATAGCCGCCGCTTCTCTGTCCGTCACGGCTTCCCTGGTAGCCGCCGCTTCTCTGTCCGTCGCGGCTTCCCTGATAGCCGCCGCTTCTCTGTCCGTCACGGTTTCCCTGATAGCCGCCGCTTCTCTGTCCGTCGCGGTTTCCCTGATAGCCGCCGCTTCTCTGTCCGTCGCGGCTTCCCTGATAGCCGCCGCTTCTCTGTCCGTCGCGGTTTCCCTGATAGCCGCCGCTTCTCTGTCCGTCGCGGTTTCCCTGATAGCCGCCGCTTCTCTGTCCGTCACGGCTTCCCTGGTAGCCGCCGCTTCTCTGTCCGTCGCGGCTTCCCTGATAGCCGCCGCTTCTCTGTCCGTCACGGTTTCCCTGATAGCCGCCGCTTCTCTGTCCGTCGCGGTTTCCCTGATAGCCGCCGCTTCTCTGTCCGTCGCGGCTTCCCTGATAGCCGCCGCTTCTCTGTCCGTCGCGGTTTCCCTGATAGCCGCCGCTTCTCTGTCCGTCGCGGTTTCCCTGATAGCCGCCGCTTCTCTGTCCGTCACGGCTTCCCTGGTAGCCGCCGCTTCTCTGTCCGTCGCGGCTTCCCTGATAGCCGCCGCTTCTCTGTCCGTCACGGTTTCCCTGATAGCCGCCGCTTCTCTGTCCGTCGCGGTTTCCCTGATAGCCGCCGCTTCTCTGTCCGTCGCGGCTTCCCTGATAGCCGCCGCTTCTCTGTCCGTCGCGGTTTCCCTGATAGCCGCCGCTTCTCTGTCCGTCGCGGTTTCCCTGATAGCCGCCGCTTCTCTGTCCGTCACGGCTTCCCTGGTAGCTGCCGCTTCTCTGTCCGTCGCGGTTTCCCTGATAGCCGCTTCTCTGTCCGTCACGGTTCTCTGCCGGAGCTGCGCTCTTAGCCGGCTGTACGGTCTGCTCTGCGCCTGCTGCTGCCGGACGGCTTGCCGGTGCGCCGGTCTTGGCTGCGTTTCCTGCATTACCCTTGCCTGCTGGACGGCTTCCTCTCTGTACGCTGTTCTGCGGACGATAAACCGCTGCAATCCGCTTTTTCGGCGGCTCAGTTGTCTTCTCCGCCTCTTTCTTCTCTGCCTCTAACGGCTCTTTCTTTATATCTTCCACTCGATTTGTTTCCGCCTTTCCTGTATCTGTCTTTGACGCTGTCGTCTGTCTCTTTGCTCCTGCAAGGAAGCATCTGACTACTTCTGCCTGTTCCTCCGTCACCTTGGAAGAATGGCTTTTTACGTCAAAATGGTTTTTCTGCAGTATCTCTAAAACTTCTTTATTTGATTTGCCAATCTGTTTTGACAACTCATTAACTCTCATGTTTTGCTACCTCCGTTCCGGCACTGCCTTCCCGTTCTGCATAAGCTCCTAAAAGAGCCCGCCCAGAAAAGCGTTAATCATCTAACTTCTCTCTTAACGCCTTTGCAAAACCGGAATCCAAAACGGCCAGAGACGCTCTCATCTCTTTTCCCATCGCGTGTCCCAGCTCTTCCTTCATGCCGAACTGGTACACGGGAACCTTGTAGTATGCACATGAATTTTCAAACATCTTTTTTGTATTGTCCGACGCTTCTTCTGACACGATCACCAGATACGCTTTTCCACTCTTGATCGCTTTCTCGGTCATGAACTCGCCGCTTGCCGTCTTACCGGCGCGCGTCGCCAGTCCCAGAAGATTCAGCACCTTTTTACGATTCTCCAAACTGCTCCATCTCCTTTTCCAGCGTCTCATAGACTTCCTTCGGAATCGCCATCTTGAGCGACCGCTCCAATCCTTTGCTCTTTACCGCCTTTTTCCAGCAGTCCATCGAAGGACAGAGGTAGGCGCCGCGTCCATTCCTACGGCCTGTCGCGTCAATCTCGATCGTATCGTCGGCTGTCTTTAAAACGCGGATCATTTCTTTTTTGCTCTTCATTTCTCCGCATCCGATGCACTGTCTGAGCGGCACTTTCTTTGCTCCCACTGTCTATCACTTCCATTTCTGTCAAATCCCGGTTCTGCTGCTTTCTTTCTGCCAAATCTGCTCGTTCCGCCCGAAATCAGCATCCCCGCACATTATCTGTCAGGATTATTCCTGCTCCGCTGCCGGCTCTTCTGTGCCCTCAGCCGCCTCATTTTCTGCTGCCTCGGCTGCGTCTTCCTCTGCCACGCTGATCAGCGGGTCATCGGTGTAGCCCTCGAAGCCTTCCTCATAACCGCTCTCAAGCTCATCTAAAAGACCGGACTCTCTTGCCTGTGTCTCGCTCTTGATATCGATCTTGAAGCCGGTCAGGCGGGCTGCCAGGCGTGCATTCTGACCCTCTTTACCGATTGCCAGGGAAAGCTGGTAATCCGGAACGATCACCTGTGCCTCGCGTGCTTCCTCATCTGCTGCAACCAGGATAACCTTTGCCGGGCTTAATGCGTTCTCAATCAGGAATGCAGGGTTGTCATCCCAGTTGATGATATCGATCTTCTCACCGCGCAGCTCATTGACAACCGCGCTGACACGCGCGCCGTTTAAGCCGACACATGCACCGACCGGATCGACGTTCGGGTCGTTGGAGCTGACTGCCATCTTCGTACGGGAACCTGCCTCACGTGCGATCGCCTTGATCTCTACGGTACCGTCTCGGACCTCGGCAACCTCAGACTCAAAAAGGCGTTTTACCAGATCTGGATGGCTTCTGGATACGGTGATACGCGGGTCGCGCTGTGTCTCTTTTACTTCGATGACATACAGTTTGATACGCTCGGTCGGTTTGAATACCTCGCCCTTTACCTGCTCACTCTCGTTCAGGATCGTGTCGATCTTGCCTAAGTTGATGCTGATGTTGCGTCCTACATAGCGCTGTACGATACCAGTTACGATATCTTTCTCTCTGCAGTGCCACTCCTCATACAGGGCGTTGCGCTCTGCCTCACGAAGTTTCTGTAAGATAACATTCTTCGCGTTCTGAACGGCGATACGTCCAAACTCCTTGGAATTGACAGAGAACTGAACGACATCGCCCAGCTCATACTTGCTGTTTAAGAGCTTTGCCTCTGCCAGGCTTACCTGGGTCATCGGATCCTCTACGGTCTCCACAACCTCACGCTCTGCCACGATGGAAAAATCTCCTGTTTCACGGTTGATGTTTACCTTGACATTATCTGCCCGGCCATAATTGTTTTTGTATGCTGTCAGCAGAGAATTTTCAATTGCTTCTAAAAGAACATCTTTGCTGATATTGTTTTCTTTTTCCAGCAGATTTATTGCCTCAATCAACTCTTTATTCATTTTATTTTATCTCCTCCTACCGTCTAAAAATCAAAGGCTAAACGAATCAAAGCAATCTCTGATTTTTCAAATGTACGCTCGCTGCCGTCCTCCATCGTGATTGTCACAGAATCTGCGTCATAGGACGTAAGCGTTCCTGTAAATTCCTTCTGTTTGTCGATCGCTTTATACAGGCGGATCTCCACATCTTTGCCGATGCTTCTTGCAAAATCTTTCTCTTTCTTCAGAGGACGTCCCAGTCCCGGAGAACTCACCTCCAATATATAGCTGTCCTCGATGAAATCTTCCTTATCCAGCCATTCACCAAGCAGACGGCTGATTACCTCGCAGTCATCAACGGTAATACCGCCCTCTTTGTCAATGTAGCACCGCAGATACCAGACACCGACCTCGCGGACATACTCCACATCAACCAACTCAAACTGATGCTGCTCCAGAACCGGCGTGATCCACGCCTCTACCCGTGCTTCGTACTGCTCTCCCTTTGCCATACCCCCACCACCTTTCTATGAAATTAGAAAGAGTGGACTTTTTTGTCCACTCTTTCCAGTCAGTCTATTATGTTATCGTGCCTAGTATAACATGCTTTTTTCGGAAGTTCAAGAGGTATTTCCTATTGTTTCTCTTTATTTACCGAATACAGCCTCATAATCTGCTTTGAATTTCTCGATACCAGCATCGGTCAGCGGGTGTTTTACCATCTGCATCAGAACCTTAAACGGAACAGTTGCGATGTCAGCGCCAGCCTTCGCGCACTCGATGATGTGCATCGGATGTCTGGTGGAAGCACAGATAATCTCGGTGGAAATCTCCGGATAATTGTCAAAGATCTCTACGATATCGTAAATCAGGTCTGTACCGTTGGTGGAGATGTCATCCAGACGGCCTAAGAACGGAGAAACGTATGTAGCGCCTGCTCTTGCAGCCAGAAGTGCCTGGTTGGCAGTAAAGATCAGGGTTACATTGGTCTTGATGCCCTCAGCGGACAGAGCTTTCACAGCCTTTAAGCCCTCGGTAGTCATCGGGATTTTAACAACCATGTTCGGATGAATCTTAGCGATCTCACGGCCCTCAGCGATCATATCCTCTGCCTTCACAGTCGTAGCCTTAACCTCACCGGAAATCGGTCCGTCTACAATGCTGGTGATCTCTTTGATAACCTCATTAAAATCACGGCCTTCTTTTGCAATCAGAGACGGGTTTGTGGTAACGCCACAGATAATACCCATATCATTCGCTTCACGGATCTCATCAACATTCGCGGTATCAATAAAAAATTTCATTTCCCATATCCTCCTAATTTTTATAAGATAGATAGCCAGTATCTCCTATATCTGCTATACATAAGTATACCATACTTGTCCCATCTATTTCCATACTTGAATCTATATTTTACAAATTGTTACTGTTCACGCATACGTGCCCAGTAACTACAAATCCCCCTGTCCGTAATACGCCCCCGGGCCATGCTTCCGCAGATAATGTTTATCCTGCAGGCACTGCGGCGCTTCCTTCACATCCGGATTGATCATCTCGCAGCGCGCCGCCATCTTGGCAACCTCCTCGAGTACAACCGCGTTGTGAACCGCCTCATGGGCATCCTTGCCCCAGGTAAACGGTCCATGGTTCTTGCAGAGCACACATGGCACAGCCATCGGGTCAAGCTTCCTCTCCTCGAACAAATCTGCGATCAGCACGCCTGTGTTCCACTCATAATTCTTTAATTCTTCCTCATTTAAGTTTCTCGCGCATGGAACGGAACCGTAGATATAATCTGCATGGGTCGTTCCGTAGCACGGAATGTCGCGTCCCGCCTGCGCCCAGGAAGTCGCCCACGGACTGTGCGTGTGAACCACGCCGCCGATCTTCGGAAAACGGTTATAAAGAATCAGGTGGGTTTTTGTATCAGAGGACGGATTCAGCGTTCCCTCAACGCGATTTCCTTCCAGATCCATGACAACCATATCATCTGGCGTCAGTTTGTCATAGTCCACGCCAGACGGTTTGATGACAAACAGCCCCTTCTCACGGTCAATCCCGGAAACATTGCCCCAGGTAAAAGTAACCAGACCGTATTTCGGAAGCAGCATATTGGCTTCGTATACTTCTTTTTTTAATTCTTCCAGCATCGATTAAAACCTTCCTTCTACGGCGCCTCTCTCGGCAGCCAGACCATTGATATAGCTTGTCATAAACGCATTGAAGCCCTCGACATCCTTTGCATTCGGCTCCATCGTCTCCGCCTTTGCATCTGCAAACACCTGCTCATTTAAGTAATCGGACAAGCTCTGTCCCGGCTTCTTATCCTTGCGGTACGCCGCCAGAACCGCGATACCCCAGGCACCGCCCTCACCGGCTGTCTCCATAACGGATACCGGCACGTCAGCCGCTGCCGCCATGATACGCTGTCCAACACCCTTGGTCTTGAAGAATCCGCCATGACCCATCAGTTTATCCAGTGTCACGTGCTCTTCCTTGAACAGAATGTCCAGACCATATTTCAGGGTTGCCAGGGAACTGTATAAGTGGGTACGCATGAAGTTTGCCAGTCCCAGCTTGCTGTCGGGATGGCGCATAAACAGCGGGCGTCCCTCCTCGAAGTCGGTGATCGGCTCGCCGGAGAGGTAGCAGTAGGACATCAGTCCTCCGCAATCTTCATCGCCCTCAAGCGCCTTGCGGTACAGGGTTCCAAACAGGGTGTTGCGGTCTGTTTTCTGACCCATCAGCTCATAGAACTCTTCAAACAGACCTACCCAGGCATTCAGATCGGAGGTACAGTTGTTGCAGTGAACCATGCCGACCAGATGACCGTCCGGCGTAGTTACCATGTCAATCTCCTGGTGAACCGTCTCCAGAGTCTTTTCCAGAACAACCATTGCAAATACGGAAGTTCCGGCAGATACGTTACCGGTGCGGACTGCCACACTATTGGTTGCAGTCATACCGGTTCCTGCATCGCCCTCCGGCGGGCACAGCGGAATGCCAGCTTCCAGATTGCCGCTCTCATCCAGCAGCTTCGCGCCTTCCTCAGTCAGCGTTCCCGCCTCATCGCCAGCGCTCAGAACCTCCGGCAGAAGGTCGCGCAGCTTCCACGGATATCCCTTCGGAACCATCATTTCTTCGAATTTATCCAGCATTTCAGCATCATACTGTCCGGTTGCCGGGTCGATCGGGAACATACCCGAAGCATCGCCGACGCCAAGTACCTGCTTACCGGTCAGTTTCCAATGTACATATCCGGCTAAGGTGGTCAGAAAATGCACGCGGGATACATGCTCCTCGCCGTTGATTACCGCCTGATACAGGTGTGCAATACTCCATCTCTGCGGGATATTGTAGTTAAACAGATCCGTCAGGCGTCTTGCTGCCTCGGCGGTCATCGTATTTCTCCAGGTACGGAACGGAACGAGCAGTTTTCCGTCCGCATCAAATGCCATATAGCCGTGCATCATGGCGCTGACGCCCATCGCACCAACCTTTTTAAGCGTTAAACCGTATTGTTTCTTCACATCGGCAGCCAGATCCGCGTAGCAGTCCTTTAAGCCTTTCCAGATATCTTCCAGGGAATAGGTCCAGATACCATTTTCCAGACGGTTTTCCCACTCATAGCTCCCCTGCGCGATCGGCGCGGTCGTGCCGTCCGTCAAGACTGCCTTGATTCGGGTCGAACCAAATTCAATTCCGAGCGCTGTATTTCCGCTCTCTATGTCTTTCTTGATCTCTTCCGCACTGCGGCCCATATCCATCCTCCTCATTGTAGCAAAAAGCGCACCGCCGCCGGAATTTTCATCCCCTTGGCTGCGGCACGCCCCGTCATTCATAACTATTCTATTTTCACAGTTGTGGCAAAAACTTATGCAGTTACGTCTTTTTCAAAAATTTTTATCTTTCAAACGCCCTATTATTTCATAAAGAATTTCTGTAAATCAGCCTCTGTCGTATCTTCGCCGATTGTAATTAACTCGGTACCGGTCAGACGCGCGAACATAGCGATGTCATCTCTTGTCAGAGCGGTAGATACAACGGAGTGATGAGCGCCGCCTGCGTAGCACCATGCAGCCGTACCGATCTGGAAGTTCGGTTTATGACGGTACATAATTCTCGCTACCGGAAGTTTTGGCATCGGTTTCGGCTGTTTTACAAGCTCAATATCTGCACAGATGATGCGGAAATGGTCGCCCATATCTACCATCGTTACCTGGATACCATCGCCGGTCACGCCGTCAAAGATCAGTCTTGCCGGATCCTCCTTGCCGCCGATACCCAGCGGAATTACATCAATCTCCGGTTTGGTTGCTGCAAATGCCGGCGGAACCTCCAGCATATGGGAAGCTAACTCTAACTCCTGTCCCGGAGTCAGATCGTAGGTATAATCCTCGATAAATCCGGTTGCTCCCTCTTTGCCCTCGGACATCTTCATCAGGACTGCAGACAGAGCGGAAATCTTGTAATCACCCTCCGGACCAAAGCCGATGCCTTTGCCCATCAGGTTCTGTGCTGCGATACCCGGAAGCTGCTTTAAGCCGTGCAGATCCTGGAATGTATCAGCAAATGCGCCGATTCCGTTCGCGGAGAGAAATTTTTCCAGACCCACTTCATATTTAGCCTGCTCGCGGACAGAATCAATGCGGTCGGTCTTCATTGTATACTTATCGGTATACTCTTTCATCTTCGCGTCGATCTCTTCCTCGGTTACCTGGTTGATGATGTCAACCAGATCGCCCAGTGCGTAATAGTTACACTCCCAGCCGTATTTGATCTGGCTCTCTACGCGGTCGCCGTCGGTAACCGCCACCTCGCGCATATTGTTGCCGAAGGAAGCCACCTTTAAGGACTTGGAGTAGGAGATAGCCTTTGCAACGGATGCAAACTGGCGGATCTTTGCTACCACATCATCATGTTTGTAATATCCAGCTACAACCTCATGCGGAATACCCATTCTGGCAACGATGAAGCCGTACTCACGGTCGCCATGTGCGGACTGGTTCAGGTTCATGAAATCCATGTCGATCTCATCATACGGAAGCTTCTCATTTGCCTGTGTATGTAAATGAAGCAGCGGTTTTCTTAATTCCTGCAGACCCTTGATCCACATTTTTGCAGGGGAGAAGGTGTGCATCCATGTGATAACGCCGACACAGTCATCATCATTGGAAGCTTTCCGCATATCCTGAATACAGATTTCAGAAGTCTCTACGGTTGGAAGAAGTTCGATCTCTGCCAGATCGCCCACTTTTTCGTTTAAGAATGCAACCATCTGACGGCTGTCTTCTGCAACCTGTTTCAGGCATTCCTCTCCGTATAAGTCCTGGGAACCCACAATAAAGTATAACTTTTTCATTTTAATCTGCCTCCTTGTCATTTTCAATGTATATCCCGAACCGAATTTCCGTTGTTAAACATCACCGGAAACCGGTACGAATACTTCTTTTCCTGCCAATCCGAATCCTCTATCATCCGCAGAAGATTGCGCGCTGTCAGCCGCCCAAGATTGTACTTGGGATGAATCACGGACAAGATCGTGAGATCCCCCTCCTGCACCGGTCCGGCATCATCAAACGATACCAGGGAAATATCTTCCGGCACGCGCAGTCCGCGGTCCTTTAAAAAATCCATATAGCTGCCCGCTACCTCGTCGTTGTAGAGGATCATCGCGGTACAGTCCTTCGTCCGGCGGTACATCCGCTGGAGTCCTTTTTTGCTTAATTTTTCTTCCATATCCCGGGTCGAATACCAGCGGATCCAGTCCTCCTGGAAATCGATCCCGAAATCCGACAGGCACTCGATAAAGCCGCGGTAACGCTCGATCCCCTGCCAGTCATCGTATTTGAAAATACCGCCGATCCGGGTATGTCCGTTCTGTATCAAAATCCGCGTCAACTCATAGCCCGCGCGCGCATCCGACATCTCCACGCTGTCAAACGTCTCATTCTGGTAATGATTGTGAATAAACAGCGTCGGAATATTTCTCCGCCGTATCTCCTTGTAAAGCCGCAGATTCGGATTCGGGAAACTGGAACGCGTCCCCTCGATGATGAGTCCGGACACATTGCGCCCCAGCATCCCCTTGAGATACAGGGCCTCATCATTTAAGCGGTTACGCGTGACCGAAACGCTGATCTCATAACCTTCCTCCCGCAGGACGGACTCGATTCCCTCGTACACCTGCGGAAACAGGTAATCTGAAAAATAACTGAGAATCAGTCCGATGCGGGGACGTTCTTCCTTATCCTTCTCCGGCGCATAGGAAACGTATGTGCCGCTTCCCTTGACCCGGGCAATCAGCCCGTCCTGCTCCAGGCGGTCGAGCGCGTTGCGGACCGTCTGGCGGGAGTATCCAAATTTATTCTGGAGCATATGCTCGGATGGAAACTTGTCCATATTCCGGAGCACCCCGCTCATAATCAGCGTCCGACCCCAGTTGTAGAGCTTCTGATATTTAAGTCCACCCTGATTCCGGCTGCTGTTCTCCCTCATACTGTAACCTCCAGATGTCGCTTTTGTCTGTCCTATTTGATAACCTGCAGAGACTGACGGTCTGCGAATACAGCTACGAATATCAGGAATACAACACCCTGGATGAGCTGCATCATCTGTGTGGTAAAGCCCATCATCGTCAGACCACTGTTCAGGACGATGTACAGAAGAGAACCAACGATGATATTCTCAAAACGTACCTTCGCACCACCGGAAATCGGCATACCGCCCAGTACCAGTGCAATCAGGATCTGGGTCTCAAGCTGGTTACCACCGGAAGAAGTAACCGAACCAACCTTGATAACATTGATAAATGCGGCAAATCCTGTGATCGCACCTGCCAGTGTGTAGATAAGGAACTTCATGCGGTCGGTACGGATGCCGGAGAACATCGCTGCTTTCTCACCTGCTCCGATCGCCTTTAAATAAGTACCAAACTTGGTAAAGCGGAATAAAATAAATCCGATAATCAGGACCACCAACGTACAAGCCAGCTTTAATTCAGTGCTGTCGAAGTTGATTAACATCGCAGAGCCGGCTACCGGCGCGTTGGTCGTCAGATATTTGATAAATCCACGGAATAAGAACATCGTACAAATCGTAACGATGAAGGATTTAATCTTGCGGTATACATAGAAGTAACCGTTGATGGCACCGATCGCTGCACCAACCGCGATACCTGCCACAATCGCCAGTGGAATGCTGGTCTTGGAAACCATGCAGACAACAATCGATGCAATACCAAGGATGGAACCCTGGGAGAAATCCAGACCGCCCATCGTCATGATAAAGAATACGCCGGTTGCCGAAATCATAGTGACATACACCTGGGAAAGTACCAGAGGAAGGTTATTCATCATCCGGAAATTCGTCAGGGCATTGAACATAAGAAAGATAATAATCAGTCCCGCAATCGGCAGAAGCGAACGGATCATCGTCATTTTTGATAACTTTTTGAGCTGCTGCTCTTTATTTTCCGTACTTGTCTTAACTTGATTCTCCATTGCATCCTCCTTATACCATCATCGTGATCAGGCTGTTCTCATCCATCGCCTCATCACGTTCCAGCTCACCGCTGATCTTGCCGTCCTTCATGATAATGATGCGGTCGCACATACCAATCAGCTCCATCAGCTCCTCGGAAATCATGATAATCGATTTTCCATTCTTTCTCATCTGGTTCATTAACTGGTAAATGTCCTGTTTAACCTTAATATCAATACCACGGGTCGGACTGTCGAGAACGACAATATCGGAATCTTTTCCAATCCATCTTGCCAGAACGACCTTCTGCTTATTACCACCAGAAAGCTCCGAAACGAACTGGTTTACGTTTACCATCTTAACGGACATCTGTTTTGCAAACTGGTTGGAAAATTCTCTTAATTTCTTATCGCTCAACAGGTGAATCTTGTTTGCCAGCGAATCCAGGGACGGCAGGCAGATGTTGTCGCCAATGCTCTGGTTTAAAACGACCGACTCATTATCACGATCCTTCGATGTATACGCGATGCTGTGCTTGATCGCGCTCGGGATATCGTTAATCTGCGTTCCGTCTGCCAGCTCTACCGTACCGGTTCTGTCATAGGATGCGCCAAAGATTGCTTTGCCGATCTCATGCATACCGGACTCAGACAGACCGCCAAAGCCAAGGATCTCGCCCTTGTGAAGTTCAAAACTGACATCCTCGATGAGTCCCGGAACCGTCACGTTCTTAACAGAAAGAACGACTTCATCTGATACTTTCTCACCGTAATCTGCACGGTAATAATCACCTGTTACCTCACGGCCTACCATCAGACGTTTCAGATCGTCCTCGGTCACATCCTTGCTCTTGACGGTATCAATGTAAACGCCGTCGCGCAGGATCGTGATGGTATCTGACTTCTCCAGAATCTCCGGAAGGTCATGGGAGATAAAGATGACTGTGTTGCCGCTCTCACGGATGCGGTTCATGTGTTTGTAAAGTTCTTCACGGCCTTCCTGGGAAAGTGCCGTGGTCGTCTCATCAATGACAACAATCTTCGGATTGAAGTAGGTCGCCTTTACGATCTCGACCAGCTTCCGGTCCTCGAAATTGTAGTTGTCGATAATGTCTGCCGCCTTGATACGCTCGAAGCCGTACTGTTTCAGAAGCTCCGTCGCCTTTTTATTCATGGCATTTGTATTTTTAATTCCCATATGTACGAACTGATCTTCGTGTCCCAGGAATATATTTTCCGCTACTGTAAGTCCTGACAAGGTTCCTAACTCCTGTACGATGATAGAAACACCCTCGTTGTTGGCTTCTACCTGATTCTTCGGATGAATCTCTTTCCCATCCAGAATGAAGGTACCGCTTCCGATACTGTAGATGCCGGTCAGCATGTTGGTCAGCGTCGATTTACCGGAACCATTCTCTCCGATCAGCGCGTGAACCTCGCCTTTATTGACATTAAAAGACACATTCTGAACTGCCTTCGTGATACCGAAGGACTTGCAAAGATTTTTTACCTGTAATCTTACCTCGCTCATTGCATTTCCTCCCTCGATTTACTTGACAATCTCGCCTTTTTCCGCTTTTGTGGTCAGCGTGATTATGATTAACAGTGCCAGACCTGTGATAACGTCCTGAATTGCTGTCGGTGCGCCCATCGCGATGAAACCAAAGAAAATAATGTTGATAACGAACTCTCCGATGACAATCGCCTGCAGCGGCATACCATATTTCTTAAATGCCAGACCGAAGAAGCATCCCATCGTCGGAACGAAGTTACGGCTCATCGACGCCATACCGGTTACCGCTACCATAGAGGAACCATAGCTGATCGTCAAAATAGCCATAACACCTAAAAATGCGCCGCTCAAAATAAATGCAAGCACTTTGTACTTATTGACATTGATACCCATGTTTTTCGCTACGAACTCGTTGCTGCCGATCGCATATGTATAAGTCCCAATCTTTGTATAATTTAAGAAAATGTAAGCTGCCACACATGCCAGAAGTGCCAGAATAATGTTCCAGGGCATCTGTCCGAATGCACGGAGGTTGGACGGAAGCGTCTGCTCCACGCCGCCTGCGATGTAGTTGGCAACCGACTCATAGATAAGAGCCAGACCCGTCGTTACAATCATGGACGGGATACGGAGTTTTACATAAAAAACACCGTTTAAAAGTCCGACAATCGTACCAGTCAGCACGCTGCCGATGATAAGACCGGCATATCCCATGCCGAAACGAGAGGCAAATACACAGCCTACAATCGCTGAAAGCATGATGTTCGCGCCGATGGAAAAATCGAACATACCCATAACCATAACAAAGTAAAAACCAACAGCACCAACCGTCGCGATCAGGCTGGCCTGAAAATAACTCAGCATATTGGCCGGAGAACCAAAATTGCCCGGCGTCAGAGCTTTAAAAATCGCCCAGGAAAGCACTACCAAACCCACCAGGATGATATAACCCTTGGCAGTTCCCGAAAGTTTTTTCTTTCCGGTTGTTTCAACAACAGAAGAACCCATATTTTATACCTCATTCATAACTGCTCAGTTTCTTTTTTCTTTTAAAGAAAAGACCGGCATCGCGCCGTGCGATACCGGCCTTTTCTATTACATTCAGCCTCTTAAAATTCTATAATTTGAATCAGTTTCTGAACTAATTAGTTGCCTGCTCTCTGTGCAGCATCCTCGATGGAGATACCAGCTGCAGTTGCTTTCAGGTCATCCAGGCTAAGCTCGGACATAGCTACCAGTTCCTCATCGGTGTATGGAAGCTGATCTACGAAGTACTGCTCATATGCTTTGTAGTCGTCCGGAGAAGATACATACAGATACGGGAACGGAACATCCTCGAAGTTACCCTCGATACCTGTGTAGTTGCCCTTGATTGCGTTGTAAACCATCATGAAAGCGATAAGCGGATCGCAGTAATGTCCACCGGACTCACCGGCCATAGAACCATTTTCAAGTCTCTCGCCCAGATCCGGAAGGAAGTCCGTGGAAACGATGTCGATATCCTGAGTCTTGCCTGCACGCTCAACTGCTGCGATAGCGCCCTGAAGCGGGTCACCGCCGCCGCCTGCCGGAATCAGTGCATCCAGAGTCGGATCTGCGGACATCAGAGCCTCTGCTGCCTTGGAACCACCCTCAGAAGAAGTACCTGCGTACTGCGGCTCAGACAGTTTTGCCTGATCATCCGGATGCTCTGCGTTCCATTTCTCAACACCAGCTTTGTAGCCTTCCCATCTGCCAAGCCAGGTAGCGTCGCCCTGCTCCCAGCCGATCAGACCGATGTTTCTGTCGCCCTTGTCCAGAAGAATCTGAACTAATTTTTCACCGTTCTCCGGCTCGTTCTCATGAACAGCGCCGATGTAGTATGGTGATGCGGTTGCTAAATCATAGATATCCTTGCTGTTCTCCTGGCTGATAACACGGAAGAACTGTGCCAGATATACTTTATTGTCATTACATGTCTTAATAGCGGATGTCATCTCTGTATCAGAAGAGTTGCAGATGATGATACCCTGGCATCCTGCTGCTGCTAACTGCTCTACGGATGCGGTAACCTTCTCCGACACATGACCCTGGTCAACATACTGAACCTGAACGCCCAGAGCCTTTGCTGCCTCGTCGATGATCAGCTTACACTGGGAACCAAGTACATCGGTGGAGGACCAGATGGAAACACCGATCTTGATGTCTTTGTTGTCGATCGTCGAAGCTGCTGCCTCGCTTCCTTCTGCTGCAGAAGCATCTGCTGCCTGTGTCGCATTTGCTGCTCCAGAGCCGCCGCATGCGGTCATGCTCACTGCCATCGCTGCTGCTGTCATGGATGCAGCGGCACGTTTGAACATTTTTTTCATTCTAACTACCTCCCATAAAATTTTCTTTGCAAGCGGCACCCCAGCCGCACTGCGTTGTTGCTTTTCACAACTTTTTGTAATTTTATTATAACAATCTAGGACAAATTGCGCAAGTAAATACAAGAGCATTTTTTCATAAAGTTGTATTTTATTTTGTATATTGTTATAAATTTAACGTCTAATTTTGACATTCTTTTATCCGAAATACAAATGATGCATAAATTAAAGCGGCTGTTTTCGCTAAATATTTATGCATCATGTATAGGTTTGTTGATTTTCTCTCGAATTATGTCGAATCAAAAAAATACATCTTTATATTGTTTCTGATATGTACTGTACTTTTTTCAGATGTCTTCCCTCTCTTTGCATGGATATTTCCCGTCATTTTGACTGTTCTATCTTGATGCTGTCATACCAGACATTCATGCCGGTTTGTCTGTCTCCGGAAGAGAATTTCTACTTTTTCTTCTTTACCATCGCAAGGATCGACTGAAGCACGATGAAGAAGCATAAAAGCGCCGCGATCGTGATACGGGTCCACCAGGAAGAAAGGGTTCCCTGGAAAGTGATAAATGCCTCGATCGTCGCCTTGATAAGGACGCCAAACAGGGTTCCGAATACATTACCGACGCCGCCGGTTAAGAGCGTGCCGCCGATAACAGAGGAAGCTATCGCATCCATCTCGAAGCCCTTTGCCTGCTCAACGAAGCCGCCCAGCGTATTCAGACAGAACAGGACACTGCCGACGCCGCAAAGGAAACCGTCCAGGATATAGGCTTTTAGTTTTACCCGGCGCACATTTAAGCCCATCATCAGCGCTGACTGCTCGTTGCCGCCGATCGCATAGATGCTGCGTCCAAATTTCGTATATTTCAGCATGATAAATGCCAGAACCAGAAGAACCAGCGCAATCACAACCGTCGGATAGATATATGGATAAATCATCATGCCTTTTTTGTTGAGATAGCCGCCGAACGGAATATAAAGTTTCATCTTCGCCCATGCCATGAAAGTTTCATTCGTAATACTGATCATGTCCTTGGAAATGATCGCAGTCATGCCGCGGGCAAAGAACATACCCGCCAGGGTAACAATGAATGGCTGGATATCCATGTAGGCAACCAGAAATCCCTGTACCAGACCGAAGACAATCCCGGTCACCAGCACGATGAGAACCGCCGGAACCGCACCGATACCGCCTTTTTCCATCATCCATGCCAACATCATACAGCCCATCGCCACGAAGGAACCGACGCTGATATCGATACCGCCGGTGATCATGACGATCGTCATGCCGATACCGATGACAATCAGACCCGCATTGGAAATAAAGAGGTTTAAGAAATTCTGTGTCTTGGCAAAGCCCTGTGCATTAAAGAGCACGCAGCCGATCGCGTACATCACGAAGAACAGCAGGATCGTGACAAGAAGCAGGAACGTGTTCTGATTTAATTTCTTCTTTTCTTTCATGATTTATGCCGCCTCCTTTCCTGCCGCGCCCAGTTCTTTTTTCTGTGCCAGAGATTTTCTCCATCTAGCGAATCCCGGTGACTGGAGTGCTACGATGATGACAACCACGATCGCCTTGTAAACCGGAACCTGATCCGAGGATACGTGCATCGCATACAAGGTGGTCGTCAGCGCCTGAATCGTATACGCGCCGATGACGGAACCTGCCAGCGAGAATTTACCGCCGCCGAGGGAGTTTCCGCCGATGGCAACTGCCAGAATCGCATCCAGCTCCATATTAAGACCGATGTTATTCGCATCCGCCGAGTAGATGCGGCTGGAAGCAATCAGACCGGAAAGACCGGAGCAGAGTCCACAGTACGCATAAGTAAGGAAAATAATCATAACCGACTTGATGCCGACGAGCTGGGACGCACGTTTATTGATACCGACCGACTGGATGTACATACCCAGTGCCGTTTTCTTCAAGAGTAATGAAGTCAGCGCCACAACGACGACCGCCACGATAAACGGGGTCGGAACCGGGAATCCCGGAAGGGAAGCGCCCAGGGTACGGTAGCTGTCCACGCGCACGTATGTGATCTGTCCATCCGTGATCAGCTGGGCGATACCGCGCCCGGCGGTAAACATGATAAGAGTCGCTACCATCGGCTGGATGTTTAACTTTGCAACCAGAAAACCGTTGAAGCAGCCAATCGCCGCGCCGACGATGAGCGCTGCCAGGAAGCCGAGAATCAGCGGATTGGCATATGCAGTTGCTGCGCGCTCGCCGCCGGTTAAGAGGTTGCAGCAGACTGCCGCACTGACCGCCATGATCGCGCCGACGGAAATATCCGTTCCAGCGGAGGACGATACGACAAGCGTCATGCCGACTGCCAGAATCACCAGCTCTGACGCACGGTTGATGATATCGATTAAGTATCCGTAGAGAACGCCGTTCCGCACCTCGATCGCGAAGAAGTTCGGCGTCGTGACGATATTTACCAGCAATACCAGCGCAAGGCAGAAAATCGGGAGAAACAGCCTCTGCGAGGTAATTTTTTTGAACGTCATATTTTTCATAGCTACTGTCCTCCTGCAATGGTTGACATGATGTTGGACTGGTTCATCTCATCCTCGGAAAGTTCTCCTACCTTTGCACCATCGCGCATAACAACCATGCGGTCGCAGGTACGGAGCATCTCCTCGATCTCGGAAGAAATGAACACGACTGCCATGCCCTGTTCTGCCAGTTTTACGACCAGTTTCTGAATCTCTGTCTTGGTTCCGACGTCGATACCACGGGTCGGCTCGTCCAGAATCAGGAAATCCGGGTTGGTCAGAAGCCAGCGTCCGATGATTACCTTCTGCTGGTTGCCGCCGGAGAGTGATTTGATCGGTGTCTCACGGCTGGCGGTCTTAATCTGCAGCATATCAATGTATTTATCGGTAAATTCTTCCTGCTGCTTGCGGCTGAGCAGGTGGAACATACCGCGTTTTGCCTGAAGTGCCATGATCAGGTTCTCACGCACGGATAGATCCGCGATGATACCCTCGTTTTTCCGATCCTCCGGCAGATATGCCATGCCGGCATTCATCGAAATCAGCGGGTGGCGCGCCGCGATCGGTCTTCCCTTGACGCTCAGCTCGCCCTCATCCGGCTTTTCCGCTCCATAGAGAACACGGACCGTCTCAGAACGTCCCGAACCCAGAAGCCCGGTAAATCCGACGACTTCACCCTTGTGAATCACCAGATCAAACGGCTTTATGTATCCTTTCTTTCCGAGTCCCACCGCCTTGATGACGATGTCCGCTTCGCCGTGTTTCTCCTCACTCTTGGAATCCTTGATCGCTGCCAGATCATCGAAATCCTTTCCCATCATCTTGGCAACCAGCTGGACTCTCGGAAGCTCCGCCGTCGTAAATTGTCCTACCAACTGCCCATTCCGAAGAACGGTGATCTTATCGCAGACTGCATACACCTGCTCCAGGAAATGTGTAACGAATATGATGCCGACGCCTTCGGATTTCAGGCGGCGCATCAGATTAAAGAGCTTTTCTACCTCTCCATCATCGAGGGAGGAGGTCGGCTCATCAAGAATCAATACCTTTGCCGACATATCGACTGCACGGGCGATCGCTATCATCTGCTGAATTGCAATCGAATAATTGTCGATCGTCTGTGTTACATCTGCATGTATGTCAAGGTCCTGCAGCAGTTTGCTGGCCTTTTTATTCATTGTTTTCCAGTCAATCAATCCGCCTTTTCGCGGTTCGCGTCCGATAAACAGATTCTCTGCAACCGTCAGGTTCGGACAGAGATTGACTTCCTGATACACGGTGCTGATGCCCCGGTTCTGTGCCTCCTGCGGGCTGCGGTTGATGATCGCATGATCGCAGCCGTCTATCATGATTTCCCCTGTTTCAAACTCCTCTACACCCGTCAGGACTTTGATCAGCGTGGATTTTCCTGCGCCATTTTCCCCCATCAGGGCATGAATTTCGCCTTTTTTTAAGGTAAAATCCACATTCTGCAGAGCTTTTACACCCGGGAATGTCTTATAAATATGCCTCATCTCAAGAACGGAATCCTTTTCCATAAAAGCTTTGCCTCCTTATTTTTTGAAAAAGAAAGCGCAGGGACGGAAACCTAAGCCTCCAGCCCCGCGCCTCCTGATTGCCAAGTGCCTGCCGTCCGCCGAAACCTCCGGTCTGACACTCATTCACTTACGGTCAAAAGCGATTGCCTGTCCGATTATTAACATTTAAAAATACCATTCAAAAGCGAATTAGTAAGCTCTTGTCTTTAAGATTTCTTCCAGATCCATGCTTGTATCGAAGTATGCTTCGTCTACGTACTGAATCTTCTCAACCTCTTCGCCTTTTACCAGTTTCTGGATGATTTCAGCTACACGCGGACCATGAAGCGGGTTGCACTCGAAGGTTGCGTTTAAGTCGCCAGCGATCATGGACTCGAAAGCTGCCTTTACAGAGTCAAAACTTACAACGATGATGTCGCCGTCCGGACCACAGGTCTTGCCTGCTGCCTTGATAGCATCGATGGCACCAAATGCCTCGTTATCATTCTCACAGATAACAACGTCGATGTCATCATAGCTCTTTAAGAAGGACTCCATAACTTCCTGTCCTTTTGCCTGGGTGAACTCACCAGACTGTCTGTCAAGCATCTTCCAGTTGGAGTGCTCTTTCAGCTTGTTGTCCATACCTTCCGTACGGCCAACCTGTGCGGATGCACCGATGGTACCCTGAATGGTAACCATGTTGATCTCTTCGTCGCCGCGTCCCTGATCCTCTAAATATTTAGCCAGCCAGTCGCCGCAGGTCTCGCCTTCTTTTACGAAGTTTCCGCCTACCCATGCCTCATACAGGCTGTCATCAGAAAGCTGCATCTGACGGTCAGAAAGGATAACCGGGATACCAGCCTCTTTTGCTTCTTCCAGAACGGTCTCCCAGCCAGTCTCAACAACCGGAGCAACTACGATGTAGTCAACACCCTGCTGGATGAAAGAACGGATTGCCTTAATCTGATTTTCCTGTTTCTGCTGTGCATCGTCGAAAATCAGTTTGTAACCATTTTCCTCAGTAAATGTAGATTTGAAAGATTCGGTGTTGGCTGTTCTCCAGTCAGACTCAGCACCAACCTGTGCATAACCTACGGTAATCAGATCGCCGTCTGCTGCCGCTTCTTTCTCTTCGCCCTCTTCTGCTGCCTCTGTATCAGCCGGAGCTGCTGCCTCCGTCTCTTTCTCAGCCGGATTGCTTGTACAAGCGGTCATGGATAACGCCATTGCTGCTGCTAAAGCTGCGGACACTAATCTTTTTCTCATACTGTTTCCTCCTTATAAGACCCAATATATTTGTTTTTGCGTATTTATTATAACAAAGCACCCCGCATCATGGATACGGGGCATCTTTGGAAAAAGGTATATTATTTTTTTGCGATGTTTGTCGTTTTCTGTGTTTTTCCGGGTATGTCTTTAAAAAATTACAATTTTTTTCGAAAAAGTTATGATTTTTTTTGATTTCCCAAATAAACCTTAAAGCAGGTGCCGATATTCTTTTCAGATTCAACCAGGATCTCAGCCTGATCGCCATAATACATCTGAATCCGCTGTGCCACATTATGTAACCCAAATCCGCCGCTGCCGATCAGGGCAAGTTCCTCTTCCGGTTCCAGTGTCAGCTTGGCGCGCACGGCGGCAAGCTCCGCCTCATCCATGCCAATCCCATCGTCCTCCACCTCAAAGACAAGCCCATTCCGATCCTCATAGCCGCGGAGCACAATGCATCCGCCGCCGCGCTTATTTTTGATGCCGTGGTAGAGGGCATTTTCCACCAGCGGCTGCAGCAGCATTTTCAGCACAATCCGGTGCCGGATGGACGGCTCGATCTCGATCGAATAGTCGAGAATGTCCTCGTACCGGATCTTCTGAATCTTTAAATAGCTCCGGATGTGTGATTCTTCCTCCTCGATCGTGATGAAATCGCGCCCGCCCGATAAAACCGTGCGAAAAAAGTCGCTTAAATCCGTCGTCATCTCCACGACCTGGCGGTTGTTGCCGCCCTCTGCCATCCATACGATCGAATCAAGTGTATTATAGAGGAAATGGGGACTGATCTGCTCCTGGTGGAGGCGCAGCTCCAGCTCCCGCAGGTTCTTCTGCTCCTGCCTCGTCTTATCAAGCAGCCGCCGGATGCGGTCGCTCATCTGGTTAAACGCCCGTGCCAGCACGTTGATCTCTTCCAGTCCGCCCGTTCTCGCCCTCGCATTCAGGTTCCCGCGGCCGAGCTGTTCTGCCGTCCTCTGTAACTGCTGCAGCGGTTCCGTGATGGATTTCGTGATCGTGACTGCCAGAAACATACCGACCACCAGCACCACCAGAAGAAGCGCCAGATAGCTCTGCATCTGATCCGCCATCTGCACCTTCAGCTCTTTCTGAAGCTGCTCCATGTTGATCATCTCATAATAGGTATACTGCGTGATGTAATCCTGAATCATCGAGCAAAGACCCTGGATGTCATTCTCCCAGATATTGACATTTTCATCGTAATATCCACCGGCGGCGGCATTTCCAATCATTTTATCCACTGCCCGCTCCAGGGAATCCAGACAGGAGAGGATACCTCTTATCTTGATATCACAGTCCGACCCCGGTTCCCGCTCGATCGTCGTTCCGAACGCCTGTCTCGCCGACGCAATCAGGCTGTGGGGATTCTTGACCACCGTCGCATACTTCGTCTCGCCCTCGACAATATCTCCATTTTCGAACTGTTCCGCGTCGATCAGCCCGATCATAACACGGTACATCGAATACTCCATATCCGATTTGAACTTTATGTTGTACTCATTCGCCGTCTTTAGATTCGCCAGAATCGCGTCATAGGAAGCAGAATAGGAGGCGATCATCTTCTGGAATCCGAGCGCCATGCCTGTCAATGGAATGGCGATCACGAAGAGGAGAAGGATCAGACGGGCGCGGAGAGAAAGAGGGCGATATGGACGGGCAACAGATAATGAATCAGCGCCCGGATCCTGATTTTTATTCAAATCTGCCATCTCTTCTGTTTTTCCAATCTGCCCCTGCTCCACTCCCATATCTTTCCTCCCTTTTTCAGTTATGTACTGACACTTTTCTTACTCCTGCCGCGTCTGGCTCGCCTTATACTCTTTCGGCGACTGCCCCATCGCTTTCTTGAATGCCGCGCTGAAATAGTGTGAATCGTTGTATCCCACCTGCTCCCCGATCTCGGACGTCCGGTAGGAGGTACATTTCAAAAGTTCACACGCCCGTTCCATCCGCACCTGCGTCAGATACTCCACAAAGGACTGCCCCGTCTCCTGCTTGAAAATCGAGCTGAAATAGCTCGGACTGACGCCAATGTGCACGGCAATCCGGTTCAGCGACAGGTCGCTCTGGCTGAAATTTGCCCGGATATATTCCTTTGCATCCCGGATCACGCTGCCATAACGGTCGTTCGACGCCCGGTCGCGCGCCTGCAGAGCAGCCGTAAACTCCTCAATCAGATAGGCTTTCGTCATCTCCACGCTCTCGATCACCTTCGGAACCCGTTTTATGTCAACCACGCTTTCCGAAACCTCCGGCGGCTCCGCTTTCAATTTCTTCAAAAACTCCTGCACACAGTAAAAAATATCCATCGTCATATACTGACGCAGCAAGAGCGATTTGTAATTATGTTCACCGATCGCTGCGAAATACTCCTCGACAAACGGACTGCACTCTTCGACTGAGCCGAGCTTTAAAAAATCGTTGATAAGCTTCCGGTCAACGCCGCTGTAATCCGTTTTGTCCAGAAATTCTGTATATTTTTCGTAGCTGACAAAATACCGCTCCAGAAGCCTCGATTTTTCCCGTTCTTCCCGGATCTCGTCCGCCGCCTTTTTCAACGCATCGATGAGTCCCGCCGAGGATACCGGTTTCAGCAGATAATCGCTGATTCCTATCTTGATCGCCTCTTTTGCATATTCAAATTCATTGTAGCCGCTGAGCACGATGATCCGCGTGCGCGGAAGCGTCTTTTTCACCAGACGGCTCAGCTCCAGCCCGTCCATAAACGGCATCTTGATATCCGTTACCAGAATATCCGGCTGTGCCTTCAATATCAGCGGATACGCGTACTCGCCGTCGCCCGCCTCCCCCGCAAATTCAAATCCGTGGCTTGCCCAGTCAATATTATCCCGGATACCGCGCCGGATAATCGCCTCATCCTCTACCAGAAACACCTTTACCATGGTTTTCCCCCCTGGACTCCATTTTTCTCTATCCTTTTTATCCATTTGCCCGAATACACCCGTTTTTCATTTCCGTCCACCGCCATTTTGCCGGCTGAAAATATTCACGCCTTACTTCTTCTCACTCACCTCATACAAATCACTCCGCCGGTTTTCCAACGACGGAATCTGTTTCCGTATCTTATCCAGATAATCTAAATCAATCTCCGCATAGGTGATCCCCGGTGCATCCTTTGACCGTGCAATCACCGTTCCCCACGGATCTGCCACCAGGCTGTTGCCGTATGCTGCATACGCCGGTTTCTGTCCAATCTGTCCCGCTGCCACAATGTAACAGCCGTTCTCGATCGCCCGTGCCCGCAGAAGAACCTCCCAGTGATCCTTTCCCGTCGGCATCGTAAAGCTCGCTGGAACAAAGATAACCTGCGCCCCGCGAAGCGCCATGAGCCGGTAAATCTCCGGAAAACGCACATCATAGCAGATCGACATTCCAAAAACGCCCAGCTCCGTCTCCACCGTCACAATCGAATCGCCCGGTTTGACCCGGTCCGACTCCCGGTACGGCGTGCCGTCCGCCAGCGTGATGTCAAACATATGCAGTTTGCTGTATGTCGCCAGAATCTTCCCCTCCGGCGAAATCAGCACACTCGTATTTGCCGATCGCTTTTCCCCCGGAAGTGCCTGCGTGATACTGCCCCCTTGAATATAGATGCCGTGTTCCTTCGCTTTCGCGCAGAGGCGCTCGGTCGTGTACCCTGGAATTTCCTCGCGTCCGCCGCCTTCACCGATATTTTTCCCGATCAGATTCATCACCTCCGGGAAACAAATAAGCTTCGCCCCCCTTGCCGCCGCCTCGTCAATCCAGGCGCATGCCGTCTCCAGATTTTTCCCTTTATCATTCTGCGTATCCATCTGCATCAATGCCACTGTATATCTGCGTATCATAAATACCCCCTGTATCCTGTCTATAAGCGCTTTTCTCTCCACAATTACCTATATTTTATTATAGCATCTCTTTTCCACACGGGTCAACCAATGCAAGGCGCTTCTCGCACAACCAGTAACCCGGCTTTGTTACTATACACGCATACGTGTCCAGTAACGGAATTTGCCGTGGCTTCGCATTTCAATACGGCAAATTCCTGCTGCCACCACGTTTTCTTACGGCACTTTCGGTTCCAAAAGTGCCTACCCGTGTACAGTAACCCGGCTTTTCATTTCCGCATATTATAAAGTAAGAATGTTTCAAGGAGCGTAACTGTCCCACTGATACACAGTTACCCAGGTATTTGCTTATGCCGCCCATTCTGGAAGTTTCCGGGCTTTCCTATTCCTATCACACGATGTCTGGGGAGACGAAAGCCCTTTCTGATATATCATTTCAGGTAGAAACCGGCGAATTTATCGCCATTGTCGGACCGTCCGGCTGTGGAAAATCCACGCTGCTTTCCTTAATCAGCGGGCTCCTTCCTCTGGAAGAGGGTTCCATTCTTATAAATGGGGTTCCACTCTCGAAAAGCCAGTGCCGCATCGGTTATATGCTGCAGAGCGACCAGCTTTTTGAATGGAGGACGATCATCCAGAATGCTGCCCTCGGGCTGGAAATCCAGAAAAAAATGGATCATGCCGCGGAAGACCGCCTCCACCGGCTCTTAAAAATCTACGGACTGGAACAATTTGAGCATTCCCGCCCCTCCGAACTATCCGGTGGAATGCGCCAGCGCGCCGCCCTGATCCGGACACTGGCGCTGGAACCGGAGCTTCTGCTTCTCGACGAACCATTTTCGGCGCTCGATTATCAGACACGCTTAACCGTCTGCGACGATATCAGCACCATCATCCGGGAGAGCCGCAAAACAGCGATTCTGATCACCCACGACCTCTCCGAAGCCGTGAGTGCCGCCGACCGCATCCTGGTTCTGACTAAACGCCCCGGAACCATCTGCCGCATCCTGCCGGTTACCTTCCCGCTGTCCGCTAACCGACCGCTGGAACGCCGGAATGATCCGGCTTTTTCTCTTTATTTCAATGAACTATGGAAGACACTGCAAGGGGAGGGCAAAAAGTATGAAATGTAAGAAAGAATCCACCGCCCAGAAAGCCTACCTCCGCCGCCAGCTCCATCGGCGCCGTCTGGTTCTCTTCTGCCGGATTTTCTTATTCGTTTTCTTTTTAATATGCTGGGAAATGAGCGCCCGACTGGGGCTCATCGACGCGTTTATTTTCAGTTCCCCGTCACGCACCGTGCGCTGTTTCCTGCGGATGATGCAGGACAAAAGCATCCTCATCCACACCGGTGTGACGCTCTATGAAACGCTGATCAGCTTTACACTGGTCATCCTCTGCGGGCTGATCGGCGCGATTCTCCTCTGGTCGAGCCGGAATCTTTCAGAGATTCTGGAGCCGTATCTCGTCATGCTCAACAGTCTGCCGAAATCCGCCCTCGCCCCGATTCTCATCGTCTGGCTTGGGAGCAACATCCGCACGATCATCGTTGCCTCCATCTCGGTCGCTGTCTTCGGCTCGATCCTGACACTCCACAACGGATTTTCCTCGATGGATCCCGACCAGATCAAATTAATCCGGTCCCTCGGAGGAAACCGGATTCATATTTTAACCAAAGTCCTGCTGCCAGGCTCAATCCCGCTGATTCTCGCCAACATGAAGGTCAACATCGGTCTCTGCCTGGTCGGCGTCATCATCGGTGAATTTCTCGCTGCCAAACAGGGACTCGGATATCTGATCATCTACGGCTCACAGGTATTCCAGATGGATATGGTTGTGATGAGTATTATTCTTTTATGTATTATGTCTGCGGCGCTATATCAGGGAGTAGGAATACTGGGAAAATTTCTACAGCAGCAATATCACCAGCATTAAATCTGTCCCCTGCTTCACGTTTGCTGTTCTTAAACGCCTGCATTTTTCCGCATCCTGTTCCCGCCGAAGCCTGTTTCCTGCCGCTTTTCTTTCCCTCATCCTGTAGAAAACTTGCAGGGAACAGACTTTACAGCTTCTGCTCCTTCTCCAGCTTCTCTGCTTCTTCCATCTCCTCTGCCGCCTCGACTGCCGTCTCCTCTGGAGTCTCGCTTTCAAGCGGAGCCGTACCGACCGCGATAAAGGTTCTCGCAGCCGCCAATGGCAGAAAGCCTACATAGGCGCTGTAGATGCCGAACTGACCGACCGCCCACGCTCCGAGTACCACGCCCAGGAAAAAGCTGATGACCGTATAGGTATAAAGAATTGCTTTTCTCTTAAATTCCTTATCCTTTGTCAGACCGTACTGCAGCCAGCCAAGCACCGACTGTTTGAAGTTGTTCGTCATAAAGATCGTCGCACTGTTAAATCCGTCGGCACCGGAATAGACGCCCCACTGAAATGCGGATGCAAAGAAAATCGGATAAATTCCGACCAGCGCCGGTTCAAGCGGCAGCATCGATGCCAGTGCCAGCGCAGCCGCATCCACCCAGAGGGCAAGTTTCCGCATGTTTATATTCGTAAAGTTCGTGAGCAGATATGCGGATGCCACGCCCAGTCCAAACAGCACCAGCGCAGCCAGGCGCAGAAGGACGTTAAACCATTCCATCGATACCAGTTCCGCTCCCATCTCCATCAGGTTGCCTGTCTGAGCAGAGCCAAAGTTTCCGGCATGAAGCAAAATCGCATAGGCTCCGAGAAATCCCCCGACCAGGGATATATTCCAATGAAGGATCGCATCCAGGCGATCCCGAATCACTTTCTGTACCATACCATTACCGCCTTTCGCGGTTGATTGTATCGCGCGGCGGCTGGATCGTCAATGACAATTTACAAAAAATTACCATTTCTATCATAGACATTATCTATATAATAGCAAAAAAACAGCCCCTGCCACACGACAGGGACTGCCTTTTATATTAGACTTTAGGAGTTAAACTCTATATCTAATAATATGTAACGATTCACATTCGATTATTTATCTTCTGCGATACGTTTTTTGTTGATGTCTTTCCACATCTCAACGTCTACGCCCTTCCAGCAAAGCTTATCCGGGTTGTAGTACGGGTCTTTCTTTGCTTTCATCTGCTCTTCGTAGTCTTTGTACAGTGCAAATACCTTCGGAGACAGAAGCAGTACAACTAACATGTTGATCCATGTAGATCCACCAAGTGCAAGGTCGGAAAGATTCCAAGCCAGACCGGAATCGATATTGCCCCAGATGAAGATAAGGATAGGCATAACAATCTGCATAATTCTGATAACCACTTTACGGGTAGCTGCTTTATCATCGCCCTGGAACAGGTAAAGAACCGAAGTCTCGCCCTCGTAATAGTAGCTGATTAAGCAGGTAAAGGAGAACAGAGCCAGCATGATAGCAATGAACAGAGGAGCAATACTTCCCATAACGGTGCTGCAGGCATTCTGAACGAAGATAACGCCATATGTTCCATCTGCTGCTAACTGAGCCATCTGATCGTGCATTGCACCGGTACCACCGATGTAACCAAACTGTGTATTGTAGCATCCGCTTAAGAGCATCATCAGACCAGAAGCGGTACATACGATAACGGTATCCAGCCAAACACCAGCTGCGTTTGCCATACCCTGTTTAATCGGGTGGCTGGTCTCTGCTGCTGCTGCGGTCGGCATGGACTCACCCATACCAGATGCAGATGAGAATGTGCCTCGTTTAACACCCTGCTGGATAGCGATACCAACGCCGCCGCCCAGAAGAGCTTCTTTGGAACCAAATGCACAGGATACAACCTGAGCGATAACGCTCGGAATCTGACCTGCGTTTGCGATTAAGATAACGACTGTTGCAATCAGGTAAACGCCTACCATCGGCGGAACCAGCATAGATGCTACAGAACTGATTCGTTTAACACCACCCATAACTACAACTGCCATAGCCAGTGCGATAACCAGAGCCGTAATCCACATCGGAATACCTAAAGCGTTCTTAAATCCATCGCAGATTGTATAGGTAGCTGCTGCCGGCATGAATAATACAACGCCCAGTCCGAAGAATGCTGCATAGAAAGTACCATAAGCTTTCCAGCCAAGACCTCTCTCAGCACAGTAAGCACCACCGCTTCGATACTGACCATCGATACGGTTCTTATAAAGTACGGATAATGTACACTCAGTAAAGCAAACAGCAGAGTTTGTCATACCAGCGATGATCATCCAGAAGAGTGCACCAGGACCGCCCATGTAAAGAGCTACGGCTACACCGGCTACGTTACCGGTACCAACACGCATCGCCATGGTCGTACAGAAAGATGCGAATGAAGAAATACCGGATTCAGACTCCGACTTATCAATGATTCGGCTCCACATATCTTTGAAATGAACAAACTGGAAAAAGCCGAGACGGATTGTAAAGTATAAACCACTACCAACAATCAGAACTAACATTCCAACGCCCCAAATGGGTCCGTTCAACATATTGACGATGTTGTTAATTGCTTCCATATAAAGTTCCCCCTTTATTTGATGTAGTGCCGCGCGCTGGCTAAGCAAGTTTTTCAATTCGCTCAAAAAACTTCTTGCTTTTGAAAAAATTATATCACTAAAGTGAAATTTGTTCAACAAAATTATTTGAATTTATTATGCAGAATTTTCATGATATAGCGTAGAATCATGAATCCATCTGTTTTTTTCATGAAATAAATTGCACTTTTTCGGGCGTCAATTAGTATAAATGCACAAGATATCATGATATTTTGTCTACAACTGCACCATTTTCCGTTAGACTCCCGTTCAGAATTTTGTCCATTTTCTTTCGGAGTTTCATGAATTTTGTTTACCATTTGTTTATTTTTTAACTTTTTGTGTGTTTCATTTAGATGAATTTTTTATGTTGTATTTGAGATCGTAGGCATATTTCTATCTTTTTCTCCCATTTCTTTCACGAATATGATATACTAGGGACACTTGGCAGAGCCATCGGAATGAATGTCCGCCGCACACGCACCCATGTAATCCGCCCGGATATTCCGTATGAATCAGATTCGTATTCTACATAATTCTTACAAATCTTCTCATCCTCCTTTGGTATCTGTCAGCTCTGTACATTTTATGAATCAGACCGAACGCTTATTACGAAAATGGAGGGAGTATTTTTTGGATCTCAAAGATATGCGGCTTTTTTTAGCCATTGCAGAAGAAAATAACCTGACGCGTGCCGCCCAGAAAAACGGTTACACGCAGTCGGCGGCAAGCCATATGCTGCGAAATATTGAAACAGAACTCGGGTTTTCCCTGTTTTCGCGTTCCCAGAGAGGACTTGCCCTGACGCGGAACGGCGAGGCACTGCTTTCCCCGATCCGGCGGACGCTGGCGGCGGCGGAATATTTTGATCAGACAGCTGCCTCCATCCGGGGTGTCCAGACCGGGCACATCCGGATCGGCGCTTACTTAAGCGCTTCCGTCCAATGGCTGCCGCCCGCCCTCAAAAAGTTTCTTACCGATTACCCGGATATGACCGTTGAAGTGCTGGAGGGGTGTTCACAGGAGATTGAAGGATGGCTGGAAAATAGCTCCATCGATTTTGGCATCGTCGGCCCCCACCCGGACGGAAAGATGGACTGGCTTCCCCTGAAAAAAGAACCCTACCTGGCTGTCTGCGCGAACGATTCCCCTTATGCTGAATATGAGCGCTTTGACTTAAAGGATCTCCCCAAGGTTTCTTATATAGAAGAAAAAGGTGAAAATGACCTGCTGCGCCAGTTCCAGCAGCTCGGCATCACACCGCCAAAGCCGTCGTTTACCTCGCAGAACACCTACTCCATGCTGGCGATGGTCAGCCACAACCTGGGCGTCTGCATCCTGCCGGAGCTGGTTGTCCGTGATATTTCTAAAAATGTTGTCCGGCTGCCGCTCAATCCGCCGATGGAGCGCGTGCTCGGTGTCCGGATTCCGTCAGCAAAAAAAGCGTCCCCAGCTGCCAGCCTGCTGATCGCGCAGCTGCAGCGGACGGTGTTTGAGTTAGAAGGGCCACTTTTATAGTCAGATGCTTTTTAGAAACTTAAGATGAAAGTTTTGGGAAAAGAGGAGTCATTCGAATATGAATTTTCAATCAATGGAATATTTTGCCGCGGTTGCGAAAAACCGCAGCTTCACTAGGGCCGCCGATGCGCTGCATATTACCCAGCAGACATTAAGCGCCCATATCGCCGGAATCGAGCGGGAGCTTGGATGTCCGCTCCTAATCCGTCACATCCCGCTGGAGCTTACCTATGCGGGGGAGGTATTTCTGCGCTATGCAACGGAATTTAATACAAAATATGACTGTATGCTTCACGAATTTGGCGATATTTTAAATAACCAGACAGGAAAACTGCGGATCGGCATCGCATTCACGCGCGGACACGCCATCATGCCGGAGCTGATCGCCGCCTTTCAAAAGGAATATCCCGGCGTGGATGTGGAACTCGTCGAATCTTCCAACGATGTGCTGCAAAAATACCTGCTGGACGGCACAATTGATCTGGCGATCGCCAATTTTTCAGTTCGCATTCCCGGCATCATTCTGCGGGATTTCTATGAGGAAGAGATGGTTCTCATCGTCTCCACTGCCCTGCTGCAGAACATTTACGGCAAACAGACCGAAGCCATTATCCAGGAAGTCAGCCGCCATCACCGCTACTCCCTTCTGGCTCCATGTCCGTTTCTCCTAAACCGTGAACATGATCTAGTCGGACGCATCGGGCGGAATATCCTCGCGACAGACAACTTCGTCCCCTCGGTTCATGCCTGCTCTGACAACATCGCTACCCTGCTTGCCCTCTGCGCGATGGGAAAAGGTGCCTGCATCAGCCCAAAAAACCTCGCATTTTCTATTCTCAGCAAGGAACAGCTGGATACACTCCATGTCTTTACGCTCGGGGAAGAAGCGCGGTACCCGATCAAATTTGCGTGGCTGAAACAGAGCTATGAGTGGAATATGATTTCACGGTTTATTGAATCGTCGCTGAAATGCACTCATTAAAAACAGGGGAGACAGCCTCACACACACCGCTGTCTCCCCTGTTTATTCCCCAAATGGTCCCTGTGCGCCCCGGCGCACGCCTCTTATTCATCTACCAATGTAATCTGTACCCGTTTCCCCATCGCCGCTGCGATCTTTACCATAAAATCCAGCGACGGATTGTAGCTGCCGCTCTCGAAGCGGGTGATATTCGGCTGGGAAATCCCCGCCTTTCTGCCAAGCTCCGTCTGTGTCATGCCGTTTAACTTACGATTCTGCTTAAATCCCTCGATCGTCGCCTCCCGCGCCTCCTGCTGCCAGCGCTCCATCCACTGTCTGTATTCCGCATCCGTCTGAAACGTCTCCGGAATCCTGTTTGCGTTTTTCATTGTGCTACCTTCTCCTTTTCGAATCTGCTCTGCCGCGGCGCCACCCTCCCAAAGCCCGCCGCTGCCGTCCTCTATAGAATACCATCTTTCCACCCTATAAATCAAGGTATTTCCCTGTAACGGTTCACCGGCAGTTACTTTAGATCGCCTTTTCCCCTAAAACATACGATTCGCGCGCTCTGCCACTTGAAAGCAATGCCTCTCTTCTGGTATAATAGATGGACTTATGCAAACATCTGCCTGACCGCTTCCAATCGGCGGACTTCTAGATATTTGCGGCAAATCTTATATAATGTTTGAGGAGTTACAATTTCATGGAAAAAAGAGAATCTTTCAACAGTAAGTGGGGCTTCATCCTCGCCTGTATCGGCTCAGCGGTCGGTATGGGAAATCTCTGGATGTTTCCCACCCGCGTCTCCCTGTACGGCGGTGGCTCGTTCCTGATCCCGTACTTTATCTTCGTCGCCCTGATCGGCTCCACGGGTGTCATCGGGGAAATGTGCCTGGGACGCGGCACCCGCTCCGGTCCAATCGACGCGTTCGGCGCTGCCTGCGAGACACGCGGCAGGCGCAAACTGGGTGACGCGCTCGGTTTCATCCCGGCAGCCGGTTCCCTCGCGATGGCGATCGGCTATACCGTCGTCATGGGCTGGATCCTAAAATATGCCATCGGAGCCTTTACCGGTGCCACGCTTGCCCCGGCCGACACAGACGGTTTTGCCTCTGCTTTCGGCTCGATGGCGTCCGCATTTGGAAACAATGGCTGGCAGCTTGCCGCCCTCTTCTTCTGCATTCTGATTCTGATGTTCGGCGTCGGAAGCGGAATCGAGAACGCCAACAAGCTGATGATGCCGGTATTCTTCATCCTGTTTGTCTTTTTAGGCATCTACGTAGCATTCCAGCCGGGTGCGATGCAGGGTTACCGCTACATTTTCCGCATCGATCCTGAGATCCTCGCAGACCCAAAAACATGGATTTTCGCACTGGGGCAGGCATTTTTCTCCCTGTCCGTCGCCGGAAATGGAACCTTAATCTACGGTTCCTACCTCTCCGATGAGGAAAACATCCCGGCATCCGCCGCGCGGGTTGCCCTGTTTGATACGATCGCCGCGATTCTCGCCGCCCTCGTCATCATCCCGGCAATGGCAACCACCGGCGCAAAACTTGATCAGGGTGGTCCGGGACTTCTCTTCATCTACCTCCCGAACCTCATCCGCTCAATGCCGGGCGGTACGTTGATCGCGATTATTTTCTTCGTAGCCGTTCTCTTCGCCGGGATGACCTCCCTGCTCAATCTCTACGAAGCACCGATCGCCACCGTCCAGGAAAAACTCCACCTCGGCCGCGTCCCTGCCTGCGCAGTTATCGGTATCATCGGAGCTGCCGTCTCCCTGTTAATCCAGGGCATCGTCTCCGACTGGATGGACGTTCTCTCCATCTACATCTGCCCTCTCGGTGCCGGACTCGCCGGAATCATGTTCTTCTGGGTATTCGGAAAAGACTATGCAGAAACGCAGGTCAACAAAGGTCGCGAAAAGAAATTTTCAAAATGGTTTGTACCGGTGTGCCGCTATATTTATATTCCGGTATGTGTGCTGGTATTAATATTAGGCATCGCATTGGGCGGTATTGGATGATATGAAAAAGAATGTGCCTTGGCACATTCTCGCGGAGCGTTTTTTATTTCTTAGGACGCAATTTCCTATGAAATAAAAAAATGATTGACAAATCTCATTTCCGCGCTATAATAAGAACTATCATTTAAAACCCACAAAACAAGTAGGAAATATATTTTTATAATCGTTTATGAATTTTAAGGAAAGGAGGAAACCATCATGAGAACATCTTATTCAGTTATGTCTGCTATGTGTTGTTGTATGGAGTGTATGTGCTGCTGTTGCTGTGACACTCTTACTTTTGTTGTGCAGACAGATAACTGGATGATATCTTCATGAGGTTTTTCTCATCTTGCTTTCACTGGAAAGTGATAGATACAATCCAATTTAGGAGGTCTGGACAACCAGACCTCCTTTTTTGTACCCATTTATATTTCAGTATGCAAAATTAAATATTTATATTGCATTTAGATATATCATTCGTATAAAAAACGCGACACATACAGAAGTCATTTTTCAGGAATTATCCCTTAAAAATGTGCTTCCCCAGATAAACAAAGTTAAAGGAGACCAGAAATGATTCGATTTGAACATTTAAGTAAAACATTCCAGACGAAAGACGGTGCATTTGAAGCACTGAAGGATGTGTCCTTCGAAATCGAAAAGGGCGATATCTACGGCGTCATCGGTTATAGCGGTGCCGGAAAATCCAGCCTGATCCGAATGGTAAACGCCCTGGAAAGACCGACTTCCGGAAAGATTTTCGTCGAAGATAAGGACATTGGAAGCCTGAGTGCAAAAGAGCTTCGCAGCCTCCGAAAGGGAATCGGAATGATTTTCCAGCAGTTCAACCTCCTGGAATCCAAGACAATTTACGACAACGTCGCGATTGCCCTGAAACTAAACGGCACCCCCAAAAAAGACATCGAAGCGCGTGTGAATGAGCTGCTGGAGTTCGTCGAACTTTCCGATAAGAAGTCCTACTATCCGGGACAGCTCTCCGGCGGACAGAAACAGCGCGTCGGTATCGCAAGGGCACTTGCAAATAATCCGTCGATTCTTCTCTGCGATGAGGCGACCAGCGCCCTCGACCCGAAAACGACCGATTCCATTCTCGATTTGCTAAAGAAGATTAATGAAACTCTTCATATTACAATTGTGATTATCACACATGAGATGAATGTCATCCAGAAAATCTGTAATAAAGTCGCCGTCATGGATTTCGGTAAAGTCGTAGAAACGGGCTCTGTCATCCAGGTTTTCTCAGACCCGCAGTCCGATATCGCCAAACGGTTTGTCGGCAATCTCATCCACGATGTTATTCCGGAACCGCTCGTCGAGAGCATCCGCCGAGAAACGCGGAACAGCCGCCTGCTCCGCATCAAGCTGGAAAATACAGACAGCACCGAGCCGCTTCTCTGGGATATCAACCGGCGGTTTGAGGTGGAAACCAACATCCTCTACTCCACCATCAACGTTATTCAGGGCATCGTCGTCGGCATCATGCTCGTTCTCTTCATCGGAAGCGACGAGGAAATCAAAAAAGCCGAGCGCTACATTCTCGAATCAAACGAAGAATATAAGGAGGTTGTATTACCATGATTCAGCAGTATTTAGGCATTTCGCCAGACAAACTCATCAAGGCCGGTTGGGAAACCCTGTATATGGTCGGTTTTTCCCTGATTATCGGTTCCATCGTCGGATTTTTCATCGCCATTGTCTTATGGCTGACCCGCAAAGGCGGGCTCAAGGAAAATCCATTGCTTTACACGATTTTAAACGGTTTCATCAACATCATCCGAAGCACACCGTTTATCATCCTTCTGGTATGTGTAATGCCCTTTACGAAAATCATCGTCGGCACCCGGATCGGTACCAGGGCGGCTATCGTGCCATTAGTTATCTATACCGCTCCATTTTTAGCAAGACTTCTTGAGACATCGCTTCTGGAAGTCGGCGGCGGCATCATCGAGGCAGCCCAGTCGATGGGAGCGACCACGTTCCAGATTATCGTTCATTTTGTGCTTCCGGAAGCATTTGCTTCGGTTATCCTGGCTCTGACAACCGGAACCATTGCCCTCATCGGAGCAACTGCGATGGCTGGCTACATCGGAGGCGGCGGCATCGGAAACATCGCCCTGACCTACGGCTATCAGACCTTTAACTTCCCGCTGATGTTTGCGACCGTTTTCATCCTGATTGCATTTGTCTGGATCATCCAGAGTCTGGGAAACCGGCTGTCACAGAAGAGACGGACACATCAGTAAACCAAATCATATCATAAAAGCTATTAAATTATTTTATATACAAAATAACAAAACGAAAAAAGGAGAACCCCATTATGAAAAATGTAAAAGCTTATGTAAGAACCACCCTGACCGCCGGTCTGATCCTCGCAGCTGCTGTTCTGGGAGGCTGCTCAAAGAGTGATGCTGGAAGCTCCGCTGCTGATACTGCCGCTGCTTCTTCCGGCACCGAATCTGCTGCTTCCGCCGATGCTTCCAATTCTAATAAGAAGGAGCTCAAATACGGAAAAGCTGCCGGTCCGTACACTGTCTTATTTGAGGATGCCATCAAACCAATTCTGGAAAAAGAGGGCTATACACTCACCGAGGTTGATTTCTCTGACCTTCTCCAGAATGACCTTGCTTTAAATGACGGCGAGATCGATTTCAATGTAGAGCAGCATACCGCTTATGCTGAAAACTTCAACGAAGCCCAGAAGGGTAACCTGGTCCCGATTTCCCCGATTCCTACCGTTCTGGCTGCCATCTTTTCTGCCACCGAAACCTCTCTGGACGCCATTCATGACGGTGCCAAAGTAGCCGTTCCGGACGATGCCGCCAACACAGCCCGCGCTTATGTACTCTTACAGAAAGCCGGATGGATCACCTTAAACCCGGATGTGGATCTCTCCACTGTCACCCAGGCGGATATCACAGAAAACCCTTACAACATCGAATTTACCGAAATGAACTCCACCAATATTCCAGCTGTTTTAGATGACTTTGATTATGCGGTTATCACCGGAAGTATTGTATACAATGCAGGAATCGATCCATCCACTGCCCTTCTTCAGGAAGACATTCTGCCGCATCTGATTCTGCAGGTCGTTGTAAAAGAGGAAAATAAAGATGCTCAGTGGGCAAAAGATATCGTTGCTGCTTACCACTCCGATGAATTCAAAGAATATTTAGACAAGAATAACAATGGTTTATGGTTTGTTCCGGAGGAACTGTTTAACTAATAGGAAACAGCATCGGAAGGCATCAGCAGGAAACAGGAGGATTTCACATGGCTCTCATTTTAGATAAAACCGAACAGAAAATTGTCGATATCATCGACGCACACCGCAACGAGATCATTGCATTCGCCAAAGATATCTACACCCATGCAGAGCTGGGTTATAAAGAATACAGAACTGCAGAAAAATTTGCTTCTTTCATGAAAAATCTGGGGCTTGAGACAACGGAAGGATTGGCTGTCACCGGTGTCAAAGCCTACTTAAATGAAGAAGAGAAAAAGAATGTAAGTCTGGCCCTCATCGGGGAACTGGATGCGCTCCGCATCCCGGAACATAAATATGCCAATCCGGAGACTCAGGGAGCTCACTGCTGCGGACATCATGCCCAGCTGGCCGGTGTCATCGGTGCAGCCCTGGCTCTGACCAATGAAGATGTTAAAAAAGAGCTGGACGGACAGGTTGTATTCTTCGCCGTACCGGCAGAGGAATATGGTGAGATTGAATTCAAGAACTCCCTGACCGCCCAGGGAAAAATCAAATATGGCGGCGGAAAATGTGAACTCATCCGCATCGGTGCTTTTGATGATATCGACCTGGATATCGTCCACCACACCGGTGACAAGGATATCAGTGTGGGTTCCCACTCCAACAATGGTTTCGTCTCCAAGGTCATTCGTTATAAAGGACTGGCTGCCCACGCAGCCGGTACCCCGCATCTGGGAGTCAATGCATTAAATGCAGCTTCCCTCGGACTTTCTGCCCTGGCTTACCAGCGCGAAACCTTCCGGGATGATGACCATGTCCGAATCCATCCCATTATCACAAAAGGCGGAAATCTCGTCAATGTAGTACCGGATGAGGTGGTAATCGAAACTCTGGTACGTGCCGCCAACAAGGATGCCATCGCCGATGCTGCTGCCAAAACGGACCGTGCCTTCAAGGCAGGTGCCATCGCCGTCGGTGCTTCCTGCGAAATCACCACTATGCCCGGATACCTTCCGGCTCTGAGTGAAAAAGCCGATGAATCAGTCCTGGCAGCCGCTGAGATTGCCGCACAAACCAGTGAAAAAGATTACCAGATCGTCCAGGAAGATACTCACGCCTACAGCGGCGGTTCCACCGATGTAGGGGATGTACAGCATCTGCAGCCGGTCCTTACCTTCAACACCGGCGGCAAGGTAAGCGGCCTCCACTCCGTTGATTTCGATATCGTGGATGAGGAGCTTGCCTATGTGGTCACTGCAAAAATCTTCGCCCTCTCCGCTTACCGCCTGCTTCGGGACGGGGCTGTGAAAGCAAAAGAGATTGTAGCGAATTATCAGCCCATCTTTACCAAAGAGGAGTATATCAAATATATGGATTCCTTTATTAAGACGGAGACGTATCAGTAAGATAACAGAAAAGAAGGACGGGAGGTACTTTTTACAGCACCTTCCGTCCATTTAAAGTCAACTTAAAGGTCGTTCCCAGTATCTCCGCCGACTTCCGGCAAAGCATCATTCTTCCCAGGAAAATCTCAAAATAATCATACATGGAACATATCTTTTCATCTACCTGAAGATTCAGGGCAATAACTGAACGATCCTTTTCAATCTTAAGTTTGGACTCTGTTACCGCATAATTCACACGGTCGTGGATATCAAAAGTGGCTCTCTCTTTTTCACGAACACGGCTTCTTCGTACATCCATCTTATCAGCGATAATCAGAGCTGCGGATATTACATCCTCCGGACTTCCGGTGTGCGGCAGTCTCACCGTAGACACCGGCTCCGTGGGAACAGAAGACCGAGCCGCTTGGGTTTGCCAAATCCGCATCCGGATCATAACCGGCTGCTTCGATGACCTCTTCCTCATTATGGCAGGGTCCATATCCATCCAGGGTACAGACAAGCTGTCCTAAGCCGCTGGTATAAACCGTTACTTCTGTCTGATATCCATCCAAGGATGAAGCCGGTGCACGGCCGGTAAGTATCGCCTGTCCATCCTCCAGAACCGGTCCTTCAAAAACCGCAAACCGGCGTTCCAGATCCGTCATTGCACGTCCTACCATCTTGTCCGGTATCGTCAGATGAAATGCATAAAATGGCTCCAAAAGCATCGAATGTGCCTGCATCAGGCCATGACGGATAGCCCGGTAAACCGACTGACGTAAATCACCGCCATTCAAGGTATTCACAGGCAATTTTACTACCTGTTATGATACCATGAATGGCGGGGATTGTAAAATTTTATCATCGGTTGATGAAATTCAGTACCACCACAAGCAGCAGCATATGAACTGGATAAAATGCATAACAGAGATACTGGAATGGTTTACTGTGGTAACCCTGTCTGCCGTGGTACAGCCAGATGGGGATCAATGCCAGAAGCGCAAGCCCCTGCTGGCACAGTTCAAATTCCATGCCAAAGAGCTGAACCGGATACATCAGACCGCCCAGCAGTTCCACATTCAGCCAGTATAGGGCAGCCAGCTGTCCCAAGAAGCACCACCATTTCCGCCCATGTAGGAAATAGAACACAAATACCGTCAGAACACCAACCCCGTAGTAATCCACCATGCAAAGAGTTCCCAGTACCAGACCTGCCGGCACAACCAAAACGCACACCAGCAGATACATCCAGGTTTTTCCTTTTTTCCGTACCTGTTCCATAAGCCAGACACCTAAAAGACCCAACAGGAATGTCCAGAGGACATTCTGGTGAACCGGATAAAACCAGGTACCGCCGTACATCAAATCAAAGGGAATTTCTGAAAGCACTGCAAACAGCAGCATCCGAAGGATGTACTTTTTAAAGCTTCTGGTGTGGAAGTACCCCTCCACCGCCATAAAAGCGAAGATAGGAAATGCCACTCTTCCGGCACAGGTAAGCCACTCCCTAGCAGGAAGAAGCGTCGCCCAAAGGTGATCCATCAGCATAAGTGTCATGGCGATAATGTGCAGGACAGCTGCAGTAAGTTCAAAGTTTTTTGAAGCAGATGAATCCATTCAGTTCTTGTTCCTTTCCTATTGCATTTCTATCGTATAATTATAGCTGTATGTGTGAACATAAAGCATATTGTCCTGAGGCACCAGAAGATCCGGCTGTTTTTTCAGCTCCAGGCTTGCAATAACCTCGCCGGTGTGAAGGTTGAGCTGATAAAGATAATCCTTTTCCGAGGTAAAACCATACCCGCAGATAATAACATCCTTTTTTACAATAAAATTCATGGTGTTGCAGGTCTGATCCCCACTTCGCCAAAGAAGCTTGTTATTTTCCAGATCATAGGCAAACATAAAGCAGCTATCCGGCTGTGCGTAACCATTTGTCACACTGATGCCATAAAAGATATCATCCAGGAGGCAGGCATTATTGCCGTTGATATACCATTTATCCGTTGGATACTCCAGCACATACAGACAATTTCCGGAAATATTTTCATAAATATACAGCGCATCCCCGGACCAGATATACTGATATTCGTCATCATAGAAATTATTCCATTCCTTTCCGACCATAGGAAGGGATAACTGTTTGCTTTCATACCATTCGTTCGCAAAATCGATTCCATTTTCCTCTTCCGACACAATTTTTAACGTTAACGGTGAAACTGCATCTCCCTTCGGATGAATCTCCCCAACTCCGGATAAGTCAATGGTGATATACTTAGTTTCAGGAGCCGAATTTTCCCCTTCCCCTGCATCCTCATTTTGAATCAATACGGACTCCTCACCGGTCTCCCGGACACTTTCTGCAACACTTGACTCATTTTGCATCGTATAATCCATGTCCTTCTTGCCACAGCCAGCCAGGGTAAGCAAACAAGTCCACACAATCATAAAAGTTAGAAGTTTTTTCATATATATCCATTCCTCTATGCTCAAAAAGATGTTATCACTTTGGATGAACTTTCTTCTGAGCCATTTCTATTTGAACACGTTGAGAAGTTACCTTAACTTATCTCTATATCAAAACATGCCCGGCAGTTTCGCCGCCAGGAATAATCCAGCACCAAATGAGATCAGATTGGCCACAAAGGAATACAGGATATAATATGCATCCTCCTTTTTCTTTTCTGATAGCCTCTTAAGAATTGTGCAATACAACACTGCCTCCAGAGCAAATACAATCAGCTCAAAAAGTACATAGAAAAATGTAAATGCAAGAGGGCCGGAATTATAATTAATCACATTGAGCAGCACATTTAAGATAATTTGCGTAATAATGTTGACAACAGCCAGAATCAACAGCTGTTTTTTCTGTCTGAAACCAAACAGCAGCGCCACCAGCATTTCGATTAAAATAGTAAGGACGATCCTTGCCCCAAGAGCCAGCATCTCCTGCCGGTAATTATACGAACGGTAGGCCTCAATCCGCTCATTGGTACTCAAATCATCATTGTATTCCACCGAACCGATATCCACACCATCCATATCCACTGTATAATACGTATCAAATGCATAACGAGCATAAATTCCACTGGATACAAAGGTTTCCGTTTCCGGATAATACAGAAGAATCTTAAAATCACCCGGCGGATAATAGGTCCATGCAAGCTCTTTGCTTTCACTTACCTTCCAGCTCCGCTGCAGAAAATAGTATCCATCCGGATCCTTGTAATTCACAAAGATCTCCCAGATACCAGGATCCATGTACTCTTTTGGGGCACTCTCCATTCTTCCATCCCAGGCACTTGCCGGACCAGTAGATTTCTCCTTCGACAGCAAAGTTCCATAACAGAGCTCATCCCCCATATGCTCAAACTGAATCCGAACAGAGGCCTTTGGTCCCATATCGGCATTGACTGTCATCGGAAATGCTGAAACTGCCATTATCATACACAAAAGCATTATAAAAACAAGACTGTATTTTCTATTTTTCATACCAAAAGCCTCCCTTCAGATATTTTTATTCTGGTGAAAAATCTCATCGGCATTCTTGCTGCAAAATACTACATCCGATGGGAATTATCTTCCATCTTGTAAACAAACAGGCGGTTCATCCCCTCCGCCATGGGTATTCAAATTCCAGACGATTCCCAATTCATCACATATTCTTTTTCTCCTGTGAATTCGTCCATCTCTTCACTCTGAATAGTAAATCCTTCTCGTTGATAAAAAGACATTGCCCTGACATTCTTCTGGTATACCTTTAACTGTAATCTGTCTTTTTTATCCTTGATGTAATCCAACAATATTTTACCTATGCCACGTGACTGCATTTCATCAGAAACAAAAATACCTTCTATATATTCATCATTTATTCCTATAAAAACTTACTAAATTTCTGATTATCTTTTCATAAGTTGGTAAATGCCGATATATCCCGTATTTTAGGACTTTATCGGTATTTTCTTTTTGGAAGATACCTTGCATAAGCTGGCATTTACCAGCATGAAAATGCAACCAAAAGTAGTAAATGAGTAGTAAATATAAGCTCCGATATTAACAAGCCAGCCTTTCCAGCTCCGCTTTTGCAGATTGAAATGTACCGTGTGCGTAATAACCAAGTGTCATGGTTATGTTAGCGTGTCCCATGAGATATTGCAGAGTGTTAGGGTTCATTCCTCTGTTTGCCATATTCGTACAATAAGTATGTCTGAATGAATGTGGTGTGATGTTCGGTAACTTGTCCGTGTGATATTTGTTATACTTCTTAATCAATCCTCGCACCATGCCCTCATAGTTTCCTGCAACTTTAGGCAAGCCCTCACGGTTTAAGAATAGGAAATTGCTGTAACCACCTACAATCAGCGGTTGTGCTTTTCCTCTGCTCTTTAGTATTCTTTGGATTGCTTGATAAGCCCGTTCTGTCAATGGAAGTTCCCGTTTTCCGTTTTTGGTCTTAGGCGTTTCAATATAGTAGCCGATTTCGCTGTCTTTCAATAACTGGTGGTCTATATTGAGTATTCTGTTCTGCATATCAATATGCGTCGTTAGTCCGCAAAATTCAGAAATACGAAGTCCCGTTTCCAGCAGAAGCACAACCTCATCATAATACTTGCTGTAAATCTTGTCCTTTTCCATAAAGGCAAGCAGGCGTTCTTCCTGCTCTGGTGTAAGGATAACTTTCTGCTCCGTATCATCTTCCAGAACATCACTTAGCTTAAAGTCAAATGGGTTCTTTCTGATACAGTCGTCTTGTATCGCCATGTAAAATGAAGCTTTCAAGGAACGCTTATAGTTATCAATCGTTTTATAGGCATATCCTTTTTCGCTCATTCTGATAGCCCATTCTTTAGCGTCCGACTGCTTAACAGTATCAATCGCCCTCATACCCAATGGGTCATTTTTCAGAGCATTCATAAGATACTGTCGTCCCTTTTCAGTAGCCCTTTTGATGTTCTTTCTTTGGCTGTTTTTCTTGTCGTAGAGCTGGCAGACTGTCATTTTACCGCCGACTGTGTCGATACCGTCGTTAAGGTCTTTTTTTATCTGTGCTTCTTTTTCCCTCAATGAAATATCATCACGCTTTCCAGCAGGTGTCTTGTCTGTCGGTACAAGTTTCCAAGAATAGATAAATTGTGGCTTTCCGTATATATCGGTATATTTATAAACGTATCTTCCGTCTTTTCGCTGGCTCTCTCCATTACGAAAATTGCGATTTTTACTGTCTTTTCGTTTTACATTAGACATAGTGTAAAGCTCCTTTCCGTCATGGAATGAGCCGTGATACGCTATACCTTATTATACCATATCTACGGCTCAATGACATTAGATTTCGTCCAATGTATCTATGATTTTTTCAAATTGTTTTCGCTTAATCTGAATACGATTACCGTTCACGATAACCCAGCCAGCGTCAAGATTTTCTTCGGCTAATTTACGCAATTTCTTTTCGCCAATGCGGAAGTATTTAGACGCTTCTTCAATCGTCAGAGTATATTTTTCCCAGATAGGCACATCAGTATTGTTCATAATCTATGCACCCCCTTTACTGTGTGTCATTTTTTACAAGCAGGCAGACGGCTTTGGAAAGCTCCGTTAGTATCTCAACTATTCCCATTCTTGTGGGCAGAACCGCACCATGCGGACGTATCATTATTCTGTGAGGATAGGTCGTGGCAAAGCGACTTTTCCAACGGTCGCTCTCGGATCACTGCGTGGGTCGCTCGCTTTCTTTTGGAAAGGTCATGGCGTACAGTCCCCGTGGCTTGCTATCTCACAAATGTATCTGTCTGCTTTATTCAGTTGTCAAAGACCAGACGGGCATAATCAATCCCGATATGAATTAGAAGCGTTTAATATCAAAGTTTAAGATTTTACGAATAATCGCTTCTTTGATAAAACCTTTCATTTCCAAATCTACCGCAAGACGTAAGTTGTTGTTATCGTCGTAAAACGGACGCATACAGCACTGATTGATATATGGGTCATAAAATTCCAAGATTTTTGAAATTGCTGTTTCGTCGCCGTCGCAGGCTTTGGAAATAACCGTGAAAGTCGGTGTCAGCTCTTTTGGCATTTTTCTTTTTCCTCCTCAATCAGTTGCTTTAACTTGTCTAGTGCTTGTATTCTGCACTTCGTTACATTCGCTCTGGAACAGTCAAGCATTTTCCCAATGTAAGTGTCCGTGTCCCCAATGAAAAAATACTGTAAAACGATATTACGCTTTCGTTCTTCAATAGCTTTCAATGCACGAGCCAGTTGTTCATCTTCGATTGATACTTTTTCTCCACAGACTTCAAATACTGCAACATAATCCGTAGAATATGTATCTTCTGTACCTATGGAATTTAAGAGGTCGTCCATAATTTCGGCGAATGGCATTTCTTTTTTCTCTGAACGACGTATCGCTCGATAGAAGTCAATCGCTCTATGACGTATAACTGTTTTAATAGCACAATCGAATTGATGACAGGTTTTTTCTTGTAGTTCTGACGGTTTCATTTTCCTCACCTCCTTTCGCTAGTCGAAAAGAGGTGTCTGCCCCTTTTCATATATACCGCGTTGAAAGTGGGGTACAGCGTAACCAAAATCAAAAAAAACTTAAAAAATTTTTTTCTGGCATGAAAAAAGCCCGCACAAAACATATAGTCTGTACGAGCCTTTGAAACTGTATTGTATTTAGTTCTTATAACAATGCCGTTAGGGTCAAATTGATTGTGTCGAGGTATATCTAAAATATTCCATAATGACAGCTCCTTTACGGCACTATTCTTGTTTATTCAGACAGAAAAGAAATTGCACCGTTTTTAATTTCTAAGATTTCGTCGGCTTCTTCTGCCAAATGCTTACTGTGTGTAACCACAACAACACATTTTCCTAATTCATGTGCAGTCTTTTTCAGCAAAGCAATGATTTCATCAGCGGTAGTTTCATCAAGATTTCCCGTCGGTTCATCTGCCAAAAGTACATGAGCGTCGCTGGCTAATGCTCTTGCAATCGCTACACGCTGTTGCTGTCCGCCAGATAGTTGCAATACATTTCTCTGCCAGTATTCTTTTCCAATGCCGACTTCTTCCAATAATTTTTCAGCATTTCCACTACCACCTAATTTGACATTTTCAACCGTTGTCAAATAATCAATCAGATTATAATTTTGAAATACCAATGAGATATTATGCTTTCTGTGGTAATTCAGCCCTTTTTTTGTAATGTCCTCGCCATTGCAAAGGACAGTCCCTTTTACTGCTGTATCTAAGCCTGCTAACAACGATAAGAGTGTTGTTTTTCCTGCACCACTCGGACCGATAATGGTATAAAAGATACCCTCCTCGAAAGTAGCAGATACATTATTCAAAATGGTTTTATCTTTTTTTGTTTTGTAAGCATAGCTTACATTCTTTACTTCTAACATTTTCGTCGTCCTCCTAACTCATTTCCGATAAAATATCTTTCGGGTTTCTCTTTAGTATTACAATTCCAGATACCAGAACAGAAGCCGTTATCAACACAAGAACACTTACACCGTCCAACAGATACATTTCTGGTGTAACCTCTACGCTGATACTCTGCACGTCCTGCTTTGGTGCAACGTATTCTGTGGATACTTTTCCCTCATTATTCTTTTCTTCCTCTTGCATTTGCTGAACCTGCTGTGATACCAGATAATTTGCCGTTACTTTGGAAACAGCAGGAGCGACAGCAAAGGATAACATAAGGGAAAGAACAGTAATCATAATCGCTTCGCTCCAAATTTGTCCGATAATTCTAAATTTCGGAACACCGAGAGATAAGAAAATACCGACTTCCTGCACTCGATTTTTCAGCCAGAACAGAAATACTAAAACAAGGATAACAAAACTTGCAACAGAGATTACCAATATCATCATTTCGCTTACTTTTGCTAAATCATTGAAGTTTGAGGACATGGTTTCGGAATTTCCGTTATTGTCAATCAAATCATATTGCTCCCAATTGATGTCTACTTTTTGCAGATTTTCTTTTACTTCGTCGTAAGCTTCCACATCTTCCACTTTGAAATAGGCTCTTTCATATAATGGACTTGTTTCACCCTCTGCCTTTTCTGGAAATCTCAAATCTGTAAATATTACATTTTCCGAACGGTAAGTATCTCCCTGCATAAGTGGGGACATCTTTTGATCCACTTGATAAATTCCAACAATCTCAGCTTCTGATACCTTTGAATTTTCAGTATCGTGGTAATCATTAAAAGAAATCTTATCGCCGATTTTCAGATTATTTTGCTTTGCCAGTTCCTCTGAAATGACACACATATCTTTATCCTCTGGGGTTATCATTCGTCCCTCTTTGATATGCAGGTTTCCAGATAAAACATTTCTGTCTAGTTTCATATCTTTGTTTCCAATTAAACTTACACCGCCAACATCTGCATTCTGGTCTACATCTTTATCTTCAATCCTTTTGAAATTTACAGGGTTTACGGGAGTTGTTACTGTTGTAATATTGTAATCAGCAATTCCTTTTGCTTTTGCCAATTTCTCAATGTCTTTTATATCTAAGCTTTCAAATTCATTTGTTGTCCAGCCTGTCCAAGTCTCCACACCATTGATAATCTCTTTTTCCTGATGGTAGCCACCAAAACTACCTTCCTTATCATTACCAATCTTTTCTGAGTATTCACGAACTCGCTTTGTTCGGTACTCTGCATTTCTTTCTAAAAGAAAGCCTGCACCTATGGCTTGTCTGGTTTTGTCCTGCACCTCAATACTGGCATTTTTGCTCGCCACACCTGCAAGAAGCAAGGTACTGATTGCAAAAACAATCAACAATAAGAGAATACTTTTTACGGGCTTTCTGAACACAGAACGCCTTGCCAATCCAAAAAAATTCATGTACTATCCCTCCATTTTTGCTAATATATCTTTTGGGTTTGCTCGTAATATCGGAAGAATGGAACAGCACAATGCCACCAAAATAACTGCACCGCCTAAAAGGAACAACATTCCAATATCTTGTATCTGCAAAACCACTTTCAGATTTTCTGTTACTGTTTCTGAACCGGTAATGACGTTTTGCAAAACGCCCGAGAACAATTTACCAATGGCTGTTGCTCCTAAAACCGAAAGTGTAAATACACTGCCTGCTTCTAATAAAGTTTGCAGGAAAATTTCACTTTTTGTCTTGCCGAGGCTCATAAAGATTGCCACCTCTTTTTGCCTTGTCCGCATCCACATACATAACAGCAGGGAAACAACAACAGTACCAGTTACCAATGTAAGTACCAGCATAAGATTTGCCACCTTACTGATTTGCTCTAATGGAGCAGACATCTGTTGATAAAGGGTATCAGACGTGCTAAGTGCTACATCATTTCCGAATATTTTTTGCAGGCTGGTTTCCAGCACATCTAATTTTTCTGGTCTTTTTGAGTAAATGCAGATTTTTTCAAATTCAGCTTCTTTGAACAATTCTTTATAAGTACTGTTGTCAATAAAGATTTGATTTTCTATTCGATTGACTGCGGTAGTTTCTGACGGCTGGTCTTTTTCCGCATTTCCTGCGGACATGAAAATTCCAATAATCTGAACAGATACTTTTGTTCCGTTTTCTGTACTTAATTCAATCGTATCTCCAACTTTTAGCTCATTTTGATTTGCAAGGTTCGCATTGATAACAGCACCCTTTTTCTCACGCTTGATATAATCGCCAGAAGCTAAGCGGTACTGCATTTCTGAAAAAGGGCTGTCCTTTTCCAAATCATCATAGGAAAGCAGTGCTATTTTCAAATTTTCCTCATTCGTAGAAGTATTGAGCGTAACGGGAGCAAAATTATTCGGAAATACCTCTTGTCTACCAATGCGGTTGATAGACGAAACATCTTCTAGCGTTTCAATCTTGTTTACTTCATTCTCTGTTATCTTGCTGTCCTTACTTGTAATTTCAGCCACAATCTTAGAGTTTGTCTTTTCCTGCATGGCTTGTTTGGACTCATTTGTAGTCCTTAAAATCATGCTTGTACCTAAAATCATACTGTTTACAAGTATCAAAACAATCAACAGAAGAATGGTTTTCCCTTTTTTTCGCTGTAAATAGCGAAAACCAAGTTGATAAAACTTCATACTTCACACCTCTATTCCCAACGGGCTATGACAACCTTTGTTGCATTGAAATGATTTGTGTCTGCAAACTCTCCATAGAGATATACTTCAGATTGCTTTTTCACATCGGATATAGAACCCGTTGTTACATTTGTAACACCAGACTGTTTATTTAGTGTCGCAACAACAAATTCACAATCTGGGTTATAGGTTACAGAAACAGCATTGTCTTTATTTTCCAATCCCGCTGCTTCCGATTTTATTCCAGCTCCCCCCTCAATTTCTTTTGCTTGACTTACGGAACAACCATTGTCTGTAAATTCCAAAACACTTCCTATCAAATTAGCAGAATCTAATATGTCGTTTCCTTTATTTTCTGAAGAACCATTTGCATTTTCTTCATTCGTATTAGAATTGACAATAGGATTAGACGTATCTGGTTTCTCATCTGGACTTGCACCACACCCCGTCAATGCACAGATACATAATCCAACTGCTATGAATTTACTGATGTTTGTTTTTTTCATTTTTGTATTCCACCTTTCTTGTTCGATATGCCCCTATTGTAAAAGCAAACCATTCTAAAAATCCTGTAAAAAAGTAAGAAAATCATCATCATTTTTTAGAGGATTTTTACAGACTTTTCTGTTATACTGTCTATAATTCAAACTTCTTGGACTGCTTATGTCCAAGATGATATATAGAAAAGGATTGATACATTATGAAAATACTTCTTCTGGAAGATGATTTAGAATTATGTAAAAATATAAAAATTTCGCTGGAAAAAGAAAACTATATGGTTGATTGTTGCAATGACGGGGAAACTGCTATGCTGTATGCCTTAAATACAGACTATGCTTATGACCTTGCCATTGTAGACCGTATGTTACCGATTATTGACGGATTAACAATCATAAAATCTATGCGTAGAAAAGGAATATCTATTCCAATCCTCATCATTACTGCCATGAGTACCCTTGATAATCGGGTTGAGGGTTTAGACGGCGGTGCTGATGATTATTTAGTAAAACCATTTCATATCAAAGAATTGCTTGCAAGGGTTCGGGCATTGACAAGGCGACCTGCCAATATCCAGTTATCGCCTAAATTACAATATGGAGATTTAACTTTCGATAAAGACAGCCGAACCTTATCTACACCCGTCAATTCTATTTTATTAACTTCAAAGGAAACCGAATTGACTTTTGTATTTATGCAGAACCCAGAAACACTATTTTCCCGTGAACAGCTTATCCTTAAAATCTGGGGCAGTTCTTCTGAAGTAGAAACTGGCAATGTAGACAGTTACATTTCTTTTCTGCGAAAACGCCTAAAAGAATTAAAAAGTTCATGTAAAATAACAACGGTCTACGGTGCAGGGTACAAACTGGAGAAAGAAACATGTTAAATAATTTATACCGAAAACTTCATATTCTGTTTGCAAGTTCTGTTATGCTGATTATTACCCTTGTGATTTCCTTTGTCGTTGCGAACACAGTTCATACAGAGAAAATCAACGAAAGCACCTTATTTCAAAGACTAACAACCTTACTGATTTATCAAGTGGAAAGTGCTTCTTCGGATATGGATAAATCACTCAAAGCCTACGAAGAAAGTTATCATATTTTTTCTTTGATTAGCGATACAAAAGGGAATACCATTTATCAGAGTGATTTCCCATTTCCAACTTCTGCGGATAATCTGTTGCATGATGTAGAAAAGCAGATTTCTACACAGCCATTATCACAAACAGAAAGCAACACAACTTCACAAGGCGGTTTTCTGGAAATAAGAGGAACACATCACGATACTTATTTTGTTATTCCTGCTACAATTAGGACAGCAAATGATACCGTGTATCATGCAACCTTTCTTTATCAGACAGCCAGTTTGACGGATATTTTACAAAAGACATTGCCTATATATCTTCTTATCTGGTTTTTGGCTTGTATCGTTGTTATCGTGCTAACCCGTTATCTGCTGAAAAAGTCGTTTGCTCCAACGGAACGAATACTGCAAAGCCAAAAAGATTTTGTTGCAACAGCGTCCCATGAATTAAAATCTCCACTTGCTGTTATGATTTCCAACACGGATATGCTTCTTGATAATGTTTCCTTAAACGAGCAGGCAAGGCAAGCCGTACAGACCATAGATTTTGAATGTATGCGGTTATCCCATTTAGTCAAAGATATGTTGCTTCTGGCTTCTTCCGACGCTAAAACATGGACATTGCATAAAAGTACAATCAATGTAGATACCTTGCTCATTACGTTATATGAAACATACGAACCCGTCTGCATGAAGCAGAATTTAGAACTAAAACTGCATTTATCCGAGGAAAGTTATCCTGCCATGCTTACCGACAAAGACCGATTATTTCAAATCTTGTGTATCTTTATGGATAATGCCATTCAACATTCCAAGAATAATTCTTTGATAGAGATAGAAGTAATCGCCACCGAAAAGAATATTGCTTTTTCTGTGGTAGACCACGGGCAAGGCATTTCTGATGAAGATAAGCAGTATATCTTTGACCGATTTTATAGTGGCGACAAGTCCCATGCTAACAAAGCGAATTTTGGACTGGGACTAAGTATCGCCAAAGAATTAACCCAAATGCTGAACGGTACTATCACTATTAATGATACTGTTGGTGGCGGTGCTACCTTTACTGTTAAATTTCCTCTGAAATAGATTAAGGCTTGCAGATCATACAATATGTATGGAGCAAGCCTTTTTTCAAATCTTTGTCTTTTTGGTAATCTTGTAAATATATTCTTCTGGGGTAGGGCGTTTATTACCAAAATACTTTTTGAAATTTGCCTGCACCTCTGGGTCTGGACTATTCATAGCTTCATCAATCGTCGCTTCAATATCAGCTCGTACATCAGCCAATGAAACACCGCCAGCTTTTGCACCTGCTTTCAATGCTTTTTTAATATCTCGTTTTTTAAGACCTATCATAATATTCATACTCCTTTTCAATATTAATGTCAGTTACCGATATATATAAATGTCATAATGCTAACTTACAATCTTTATCTTCAAGTAGTATTTACAATTCTCAATGTGTTATTGATTTTCTATACAGTTACATAAATCATCTATAAAACCAAATACTGCTTTATCAAAACATTCAACTGCTCCTAATGCCTTTGCCATACTAAATAGGTGTCTATCCACAGAAGCTGTCATTATACAGATTGGTATATTTTTTGTAAGTTCATGCTGAAGTAATGCCGTACCTGTATCGTCTGGGAGATTATAATCGGCGCAAATGAAATCATAAGTATCTTTTTTAATTTCTTCCAGAGCAGATTTTACCGAACCAACACCTTTGACTTTATATCCTTTATCTTTAAGAGCCTTACATAATATTTCCCTATAAGTAAGCGAGTCTTCTATAATCAGTATATTTTTCATAAACACCTCTTACATAAAAGTGGATATTAAGCCAAAAGTTAGAATACCAACAATAAGTAACCCCCAAAAAGCACAAATACATAAAGCAACAATTGAAAATACATCTCGACGTTTGGGATTTTTTACTACCGAAATCGAAAGACTAAAGCCAGACAATATTGAAATCACATTTAATGCAATCAACCCCGTTTGAAGTCCTCCTGTAATTTCTTCTGTAAAAAGAGAAAACAATAATGTGATAAATGGTAACAGCGAAATGACTAATGCAACAACGCTTAATTTATTTTTTTTCATTTTATATTACCTCATTTCTTTTCTTCCAAAGCATTTAATAGAAACACATAGTGCAAGTGCTGATATGATTACAGCACACGGGATAAACGGAAATAGTGATATTGTACTTCCTATACCTGCCGTTGTTACAGTATGTAATGCGTCTGATACTACATAACCGCTATAACAATAAGGGTACACTAACCATAAAGGCGTATTAGCAACTAAAACACCGGGAATTATCAAGAATAAATTTAATCCCATGGATAATAGTGGTTTTTCAAATAGTATGGTAATTGCCCACATACAAGAAATAGCTGGAACCATTGTCGCAAATAGTTTTACTGTCCACGTTAATAAATAAAAAACAGGAATAGTTTCTGTTACATTCATTATTTTAGTAGCGATAACGCCTGCAATAATGAATGAACTGAAAAAGATAAACAACTCAATTGCTAAAAAGCTCAATAATACCAAGAACTTTGTCAATGCAAGTTTTCCTTTACTAACGGGCAAAGCAAGCATTTTTAATATGCCATTATTCTTTATTTCTCTGTTGGCAATCATAACACAAACAACTACCATTGAGAATGGAAGTAAATAATATCCAAAAAGTAATGCACTTTGAATGAACATTGCCGACCAAGCGTCTGTATATTCTGGCGTCATATACATACTAATACTAGATACGCCAGAAACTACAACTAAGATAGGCGGAATTAAAAGTAAAGGTAAAATCATAGACCTTTTTACTTTCATAAATTCTATTTTTATCAATTCAATGATTGACATACTATTTCCTCCTTTATTCATAATGTTTTATTTTACCAAGATACCAGCCAATTACGAAGAATATGATTGTTTCAACAAACCCTAAAATTAAAACATTCATATCAATACTTGCCGTAGAAGCCACCGCAGGTTTCATCATTAGTACAAATGGATTGATAAGAAATAGGGACATATCTGAAAGTGACATTGCCATACCGCTAAAAAAACCTGCTACTCCAATACCTAATGTAAACCATATATTTTCACATCGTGATGACACCAAGAGCATAAATGCCAATACAGGTAAAGATGATACAAAGCAATATCCTGTATATTTGACAAGTGTTAGTAACTCAAAAGTTCCATTGGGTAAAAAGATATTTCCAATAATACACAATGCTCCGTTTTGCAAGACGATACAAAAAGCAAGCAAAACAAATAATATGTAAAATTTATTTTTGAAAATAGATGATGTTTCAAAAGGAAGCATATACATCTTTTTAATTGCATTTCCTTGAAACTCCATATTATATGTTAAAGTTGTTGCTACGATAATGCCAAACATATTAAGAACCATAATCATTCCGTAAAGCTGTGTCAACAAAACGTCCATAGGTGGAAGTGGTAAATTTAACAAAACTTCTTTACGAACTATAAAATTTGCAAAAGCATATAATGCACCAAGAAGTCCAACAATCGGTAACACTTCTAATATCCCAGTACGTTTACATTTTTTTAATTCTACGGTTAAATTTCTCATAATTTTAACCTCTGCTTTCTGTTGGCGTTATCCTCATCAATCATAGCTAAAAACATTTCTTCTAAATTATCATTTTCAAAACCAGCTTGATGTGCCGTCAATTTCAAATCATCAAGACTTCCTTCAAATAGTAATTTTCCGTGATTTAAAATACCAATGTCGTCAGCTAGTAACTCAATTTCTGATAACATATGTGATGAAATCAGAACCGTACAGTCATATCTTTTTGGAAGTGATTTAATAAGGGTGCGAATTTCATGGATACCTGCTGGGTCTAAGCCGTTTGTTGGTTCATCTAAAATTAAAACTGGTGGTTCGCCAAGCAAAGCAGAAGCAAGACCTAAACGCTGTTTCATTCCCAAAGAATATTTTTTTGCCAAGCGATTACCAAACTCAGATAATCCTACTAATTCTAATGCTTCATCAACGCTAGTCGCTGGAAGTCCTAAAATTCTACGAATAATATCAAGATTTTCTCTACCTGTTAAATTTGGATAAAATGATGGGGACTCAATAAATGAACCGACATTTTTCAAAATTTGGACACGGTCATTTGGAAAAGTCATGTTATCAATTTGAAATTTTCCATCAGTTGGTGCAGTCAAACCCAAAAGCATTTTCATAGTCGTAGATTTCCCAGCACCATTTGGACCGAGAAAACCGTAAATACTACCTTTCTTAATGTGTAAAGATACGTGGTCTACTGCAATAAACTCTTTGTATGTTTTTGTCAAATTTTTAGTTTCAATCATGTTTTTCATAATTTTTAACTCCTTTCTTGTTACCTATAATATAAAGCACCGACATTACAGCAACATTCTCTCTACCTTACATTTACCTTACAAATGTGAAAATGACTGTTCAACTTTTTTCAGAATGTTATAATAAGATAAAAAAAAGATAAAGAGAGTGTGACAAACAAATGAAAGATACATACTTAAAATCAAAAAAAATATTGATAGTTGATGATGAAGAATGTTTAAGAAGTATGCTTATTACCATATTAAAAGATGAAAATTTTTATAATATTGTTACTGCTGATTGTGTAAAATCAGCTTTGAAAATCTGCCAACAGGAAAAACCAGATATAGCTATATTAGATGTTATGCTTCCAGACGGAAACGGCTTTGAACTTATGGACTCACTAAGAAGTTTCACTAATATTCCAGTAATATTTTTGACTGCAAAAGATGATATACAAGATAAATATTCTGGTTTTGGGTTAGGAGCTGACGATTATATAACAAAACCCTTTATGCCCAAAGAACTTATCTATCGCCTAAATGCTGTATTACGCAGATGTTATAAGGAAGATAGTCCTCTTATAGAATTACATGATTGTAAAATTGATTTAGCTAATGCACAGGTTATAAAGAATGATGAAGTTTTACCTCTTACTGCAAAAGAGCATGATATTTTAGAAACCCTTATACGAAATGCTAGTCATATTGTGACAATAGACGCTCTTTGTGAAGCTGTATGGGGCGACAACCCATTTGGATATGGAAATTCTCTCCTTGCTCATATTCGACGTATAAGAGAAAAAATTGAGCTTAATCCCTCAAAGCCAATATCACTAATAACAGTTAAAGGATTGGGGTATAAAATAAATGTGGAAAGCAGGTTATAATAATGCGTAATTTTGGAAAATTTATCAGTAAGCATTTCTTTATATACTTATCAGTAGTAATTTTTATCGTGATTTTTGATTTGCTCATTTTCTTTCTAACTTTTAACGGTACTGTTAATAGTATAAGCAAAGATAATCCTGTACAAACAATAGAAAAAGTATCTAATAACCTTACTATTCAAAATGGAGAATACATATTAAGTAATAAGTGTCAAAAAGATTTAATTACAGACAATATCTGGGGAATTGTAATAAATAATAATGGTAATGTTGTATGGCAATATAATCTACCAGAGGAAATACCATTAAAATATTCATTGCAAGACGTTGCCTCCTTTTCTAAGGGGTATATCAATGATTATCCCGTATTTACATGGAAACAAGAAAATGATTTATTAGTATTAGGCTATCCAAAGAATAGCTATTCAAAATTTATGACGAACTATCTTCCTCTATCAGCAATACAGAAAACACCCCTTATTCTTTTGATTATGTTAGTATCAAATATTGCCATTCTATTTATTGTGTACTACTTATCAAAACGAAATGTGATGTTAAAAATTTCTCCTATACTCAATGGAATAGATAAACTATCACACGGTGAAACGGTTACACTTAATATAAATGGAGAATTGGAAGAAATCGGAAATCGTATCAACGAAACGTCATTGCAATTAAAAAAACAAAATCAAGCAAGGGCAAACTGGATAAGTGGCGTTTCACACGATATACGAACACCCCTTTCCATGATTATGGGATATGCAGATAGAATATCTTCTTCGTTAAATGTTGAGGAAAACGCTAGAAAACAAGCTAATATTATCAAAATTCAAAGTGTAAAAATCAAAAATTTGGTTCAAGATTTAAACCTTGTAAGCCAATTAAATTATAATGTTCAGCCACTTCAACAAACACCCGTTCATCTATGTAAAATAATACGAGAAATTGTCGTTGAGTATCTAAATAGTGACATAAATAATAAGTTTGAATTTGAATTAAACTTAAAACCTAATACAGAGCTAATTACCATTATAGGCGATGAAAGATTGCTAGGTCGAGCAATACAAAATATTATTTCTAATAGTATTAATCACAATGAAAATGGCTGTATGATTTCAGTTCGTTTAGGAATACATGAAAATAATTTAACATTAGTAATCAGCGATAATGGAAAAGGACTTTCCGAAGAAGAACTACAAAAAATACAATCGACACCTCATTATTTACAAAGTACAGATGATAGATTAGATTTACGACATGGTCTAGGACTTCTTCTTGTAAAAGAAATTATTTCTATTCATAAAGGAAATGTTTCTATTTCAAGTGCATTAAATAAAGGCTTTTCTACAACTATTTCTTTACCCATAAAAAATCAATGATAAAACCGTAGCTTGTATATTACATCAAATGTTATATTACAGGCTACGGTCTTTTTATAGCATTTATCCTACAATCTTCCAGTTACTATCCTTTTGTAACACAAGCTCGTACTGTGATACCTGCGTCGCTTTTGTCTGATTATCAAGGAATTTCACGGCAACCTTAACTTTCACATTGTCCCCGTCCTTTGTAAATACTGGGTTTACCAATTCAGAATAAAGATAGTCCCTGCCGATAGGTTCAATTACATTTCCCGATACATAGTAAGCAAGCTCTTTTTCTGTGGCTGTCGGGTACAGTTTAAAGAATGTTTCCAAAAATGCGGTAGCGTCATTGACAGTATCAGCGTCTACGCTTGTGTCTGCTTCTGGTGTCTTAGGCTCGTAGTCTGATTTTTCGATTGCTGGTGCAAGGGTAGGGTTCTGAACGATTACCATATCCCCGTCAGCGTCCACATGAACTTTTACGGTATAGGTTGCCTTAACCGCTGTTGTCTGTTCTCCCTCTTTTATCTGCTGATCTACTTCGTAGGTAGCAGAAAAAGTGTCCGTTCCCGACTGTTCGATACTCCATACAATCACATCTGTAACCGTGGAGTTGGTCGGTATATCGGTTCTAATGGTATCTACATTCAAGTCCTGCAATTCTTTTGTAAGATAACCGCTGATTGCCTGTGTCCTTGCTTCAATCGCTTCTTTGCTGTTATTCCATGTGTAGTAGGACTTCGCAAAATTCTTCACGAAATTTTCTATCCCGTTGGTGTCCTGCAAGCGAAGCTCTATGATTTCTTTTTCATGGGTGGTGTGCTGGTCGATAGCGGTAAAGTTCTTATACACCCCAAAGCTCACGCTTGCGATAAGCACCACCCACAGCGCAATCACGGTTTTCTTATGCGTGCCTACCTTGACAGTACGCACCTTTTTTTCTTTTGGTTCTTTGATAGTTTCTGTCTGCTTCTTATTCTTCTTAAACATATTTTTCAAATCCTTTCTATTGTTTTACTCGTCCTGCACCGATTAAGTGCTGTTGCCAGTAACTACTACTTAGGTCTGCATATCCTATCGGGTCGCCTGCATGGTACATCTGGTTATTTCCTACATATATTCCCACATGGGTTACATACGAACCAGCATTATAGGTGGAATGGAAAAACACCAAGTCCCCAGCCTTTGCCTGCGAGAGTGGAAGATGTTGGGTAGCGTCATACTGTGCTTGTGCTGTTCTCGGTAAGGAGATACCAGCTTTTCCATAGCACCATTGCACAAGTCCGCTACAATCAAAGGAAGTGTTCGGGTTACTGCCACCATACACATACTTCCAGCCTTGATATTTCAACGCTTCATTCATAATCGCTTGTGCCGTCGCATTATCAAAATGTGCCACAGTCAGATATTGATTGACTAATTCCACATAGAACATATTTCCATAGCCATACCGCCAGCCCCCGTTCTTCGCAACAGCTATCGGGTTGGTGTAGGTTACTTTCTTTCCGCCCGATTTCTCACGGGCGAAGCTCTCTGCAAGATTGTAGGTATGTTTCTTTCCTTTTCCTGCCACATATCCCACATAACCACCGCCATAGTTATAGGACTGTATCGCTACATTCAAATCGTCGATACCTTGATTTTTGCAGGAAGAAAGCAGGGACGCAAAATATTTACACCCCTGCTTGATTGAGCTTTCTGTATCTAAAGAGTTGGGCGGTAGTCCCAGACTTTCTGAACTCTGCATAACATCTTCTGCCGTACCGCCACTTTCTACTTGAATGATAGCCAGTAGCACATTGACATACTCGGAAATGCCGTATTCTCTGGCATATTTTTCCACCATAGGCTGATGTTTCAAGACTTCTGCGGATAAGTTCATACCCGTAATGCCAGAAGAAAAGTTACTGTTCTCGTCGTCGCTGTCCGCACTAATCAAGACACCAAAGAAAAGCACCAGAGAAAAGAGGATAGGAAACAGACTGCCAATGATAGCGATATGTTTCAGTTTCATTTTTTCTTCTGTCCTTTCTTCATTACAAGACTACGGTTCTTTTCGGTATGTTCTGTTGTACGCTTTGATTGTTCAAAGGTCTGTGTCTTTGTAGTACGCTCTGCTTTGTAGTTCTGGCGTGTTTCCTGCGATACCACTTTTTCTACATTCTGCCTATGTACTGGCTGTACAGACTGGGTCGCTTTTCTATCAGAAGCACCAGAAGATAGCGGACGCTCTTTGATAACACTTGTCTTGACTGGCTCACTTGTTTTTGAAGTGGTCGCTGTGGCAGGGCGTTTGACTTCCTGCGTCTTTTCCATACTCGGCTTTGGAATGGTTGAAGCCGTGGCTGGTCGCTCATGGGGACGGGTAGCTCCCGTTGTCGCTGATCCGTCAGCCTTTCGCTGTGCCTGCCTTGCTTCTTGTGCCTTTTGAAGCTCCATACGCTTATCGGCGATATTTTGTCTATGCTGTGTCTGCTTTTCCAATCGTCCCGTTTGTCTGGACTGCTGTTCCTGCACCATACCACGCTTGAAGTCAGACACGCTGGACTTTGCTTTTTCCTTTGCGGAATATACCGCATAAGCGGTCTGTGTTGGCATATCCTTGATATTCTCTTTGACAGCGTTTGCCTTGTCTTTTACTTTATTTTTCGTATCTAAGACAGCACCAACCTTTGAGCCTGCACGCTGTCCCATGCTGGAAGTGGTATTGCCCCGATTTTCTTTTGAAGCTGTATTTTTTCTTTCCGCTCGTTTATTAGCAACGGCACTTCCAGCCACCGCACCAGCGACACCGCCCGAAATACCGCCAGCACTTACCGCCCTTGCAATACGGTGTTCCATACGCCTAGCCCCATGTCGCATAAACAGATACGGTCTGCGGAAAATTCTTCGTCCCATGCTTTGACTGTCATTAGCGTTCAAAGAGAACATACTCATTAAATCGCCCAGCTTCATGTAGATACCAGCGAAACATACTATCTGCAAGAACGCCACCATGAAGAACGGATAGTCCGTGGAAATGTTATAAAACATACTGGAAATGCTGAACGCCACCGTTACAATGAGCGTTATTCCTGCCCGTGTCATAATGGTATTAAACACCCTCACGATTGCCTGTTTTGCCATGCTTTCATAGCTCGGTATCATGGAAAGTAGAAAGCTGATAGGTAAAAACATAGCGAATATAATAAAAAGTATCTGGCTGAACAACATCATGCCCGTAAGCAAGAATACAAATATCGTTATCCCTAAATTGAAGAACAGCAGGAAGAACACCATGCCTAAACGGTTTACGACCTGCGGTATCGTCAGATTGTTGTTGTCGTTGTCCTCAATTTCTGTTTTCACGACTTCCTCTCTGGTCTTGCCGTCCTCGTCCTCTGGGCTTGCCGATACGAGAGCTTCTACACGGTCTGCCCCGATTTCCTCTGCGTTGCTGTTTCCAAATTGCAGAAGTAGCCACGGCTGTTCCACTTGAATAGAAAATAAGCTGTCCCGTATCAAGTCTACGCTGTCCTTGCCCTCGCTGTCAGAGTTGGGGAGCATGATTTTTGTTCCCAAATCAAGTGAAGCGGTACTGATGTCTGATGAAAATTCATTTATCTTCTTGATGTAATCGGGAGCATAGGCGATAAACGAAGCGGACAGTACGAACACCACTACAAAGTTGATAACGGCGTGAAGTGCCTTGCTGGTTTCCCGTTTGATAAGTCCCGTATAGGCAACATAAAGTCCCACCACTAAGATAATGAGAAGCAGGAAACCAACATAAAAGCCCGTAGAAGAAAAGCCGTTCTGTGTTACGCCTGCAAGGGTCTGTATGCTCTTTCCGATACTGTCTGCCATATCGTTAATGAAGTCCAGCTTATAGGCTTCCTGCACCACATAGCCCGTAGCATTGCTTAAATAAAGGCTTATCGTCCAGACAAAGTTGGTAATGCAGTAAAGCCCGTACTGCACCGATTTTCCAATCCCGTCCAGCCAGTTCCACGGCAACCACGACCAGCTATTATCCACATAAAAATCAAGCTGGTAGTTGGAAAGGGGATATTTTGAGTAAAGATTTTCTGCGTTTATGGTATCGTCCACAAGCCCCGTCGCATGAGCTACCGTCCCCAAAAGTGAAAGCAGGATAAGGGAGAGTGCCACGACAAACAGAACCATTTTGAGAAAGTGGAAAATCTTCTTTTTTTTGAACGCACCTTTTATCCTTTCTTTCATCACTCCACCTCATTTCTCTGTACGGGCGGTCTGGTATCAAAGGCGTGTAGCAGTTCTTCAAAGACGGGGTGTATCTGCACCACACCGACACGCCCGTATAAGTCCTGCAATAAGCATTGTCCGTTCTCCAAATCACGAAGCCGTTTCTGGTTGTTTTCGTCGTCCTTGTCGATACCGAAAAATTCTAAGGTCTGCTTTATCTCGTTGATGTCAGTAGAACGGAAAGCGAATTTTAAGCCGATATTGTTTTTCAGACTTTCCTTTGACACGTCGCCAGAAGATTGTGTAACAAAATAAACGCCTGCCTGCATAGCTCGTCCAGCACGAACAAGCTTATTTGATAAGGTTTCCCCTTGTGCCACATTTAAGAACGCCCATGCTTCGTCCAAATCTACAATCTTAAAAATACTTCTGTCCGAATGGATAAAATCAAGGGCAAAGGTACTAATCACAATCAGCATAGACACCGACAATAATTCAATAGTCGTGTATTCCTCAAAAGTGGTATCTTTATCTGGCAACACAAGGTCGGCTACTTGAATGATATTGAGCTGGTTATCCAGACTGATAGCATTTTCTACCGTACCGTCTGAAAACAGCAGATGTGCAAAGTCGTAGTCCGTGAAGCTGTCGATATGGTTTGCGATATTTCTTGATATGGGCGTATCTTCACGGCGTAGCTCGTCTATCACATGGAGCAAGCCCCGACTGTCGCTCTGGGTAACGGAACGAACCGCTTTACGAAGTACGGGGAATTTTTCGCCGTCCCTAGAGGAAATACCCGTAAGGAATGTCAAGATGTCGATTGCCAGACTTTCAGCGTCCTTAACATTCTTCATAATCACGAATGGGTCAAGAAGTCCTGCATTGTCCTTGTCGCTGGTAAGATTTACGATATTGATTTCATGGGCGATTTCTGGAAGTGTTTCTTTCCAGTTGCCACGCTCTGATTTTGGGTCTAAGATAACCGCTTGTCCCCCAAACAACACCGAATAATACACAAGAAGATTGTTGCAGAACGACTTTCCACCGCCAAGCGAACCGACAAAAGCAGAAGCAAGGGCATTTGTAACTGTGCCTTTTACGCCCTGCGAAGCTAAAGACGGTTGCAGGTACACATTTCTTCCCGTATCAACGGAATAGCCCATATAGATACCCGTAGTTTCCCCTAACTGCTGGGTCGCTCCAAAGCCAAGCCCTGCCAAGAAGTCTGATTTTACATACTGCACATAGTCATTGATATATCGCTTGCTGGCAGGTAAAAATTCAGAATGAAGCCCCAGCATATCCCCAGCAGGACGCACCAGCTTTACATTGAGGTCGTCGTAAAAGTCCTTGACTTCATCACAACGGCGTTTCAGCTCGTCAAGATCGGGTGCAGACACCCGTATGACATAGCTTAACTTATACATACTTTCTTTGCTCTGGTCTAAATCGGTTTCCAGCTCGTCCACGCTGTCTAAAGCGTCCACCACATTTGAGCTGGTTTCACTTCCTGCTTGATAAGCGTGATTGTCAAGGTCTTTCAATTCCTTTTTCTTATTGCGGACGGTTGTTAATGCTTTTCTGTTCTCCACGATTTCTACATTCATAGAAGTATCAACGGGGAATGTGAATTGCTGTTGCTGGAAATAGAAGATTTCACTTGACGGAAAATCAAGCTCCCCGACAATCGCATTGACAGTAAAATAGGACACATAACTTTCCTTGTCCTCATGTTCCAATCTTAAATACCGCTGGCTTTCCTCAATCACACACCTTGTCGGACGGATAAGGTCGTAGTATTTTATCAGCGTTTCTTTCTTCAATTTCTTCTTTGGTAGCTGGTACTCATAATCTTCATAGGCGATACCGTCCCTGCCGTAAAGATGTTCCATGAGATACCCAAAATCACGAATTTCCAAGCGACGCACCTTAAAGCGACGGGAGATTTTATTTTCCAGTAACTTTTCCATTTTCATGTAACGGTTGATTTCATCATTCGGCATGGAAACAAAATCATTCATCAGCGTGTGGTTTACTTCATGGAGAAACTCCGTGAACGTCAGCCACGCCGATTTTTTGATGTTCTTCAGATTAAGCTGTTCTTCCGTAACCATGAGCTTAAAGCCAAGAAAAAAGCGGTAGTCCACTTGATTGTCCCCAATCATAGATACTAACGCTTCGGTCTGTTCGTCTATCTTCTGATAGGCAACTTCCTTTAATTTTCCCGTTACCAGCTTCTTTGACTGCTCCTGCATACTTCGTATGGAGCTTTCCGTGGCAATCTGCAACGCATGAATTTTACCCTCACGGGACTGTGCGATAAGCTGTCGAAAGCTGTCATGCACGATAAATTTCTGTTCTGCGGATAAGAAAGAATAGTTGTACGGTATCAGCTCATAGTAAGCGAATACCTCATTGTCCTTGTTCCAGACAAGGTTATTGTCAATATATTTTATCGGGAACATAGTTCACACTCCTTACTGCCGTGATTGCTTCATTGAATATCTGCTTATCCAGTTTTACGGCTTTTCCTGCATAAGTGATTTTAGGTCGCAGGGCATAAGTTATCTGTGATTTCAAAAAGCTGTACGGCTTCTTTCCGTCAAAGGTTTTCTGCGACATGAACCAAGTGAGAGCAACGGGAATACCGAAGTATTTGAGAAATGCTCCCTCAATCATGGAAAGTGGGGGAATATCCCCAAACAGAATGATGATAAATTCTGTAATCACAAACCATGTAATCTGTGTAAAGGTAACGGGAAAGGGCAAGTTAAAGTCATTGATTGCATACAAGACTTTTTCCACGTTCCAGATACCCGTGTAGCTTTTAATCTTTTTCAAGTTCTTTCAGCTCCTTTCGTAAGTTTCTAAATAGAAAAGGACAGCCATTTTCAGACTGTCCCTTAAAAGAGAAATACGCTGTCAGTAGCAACAATGCTTGTCGCTGATCTTCCAGCGTTAGTATGGTATCTCGCACATACCTCGGCTTGTTTCAATAAAGCAACCGCCCATATCCAAATCTCGCCCGTAGGCTTCATAGTCAATGTAGTTCTGTAAGCTGGGTGGAATATCCCCAAGTGCCTGCAATTCGTCTATGTAGTAGTAGGCAACGTCTGTCATGGTTTCACAGTCGGGATAATAATAAATATCGTCCTTGTGTTCCACGACTTCTTCCAGCGTCCCGTAGTGGCTGATAAATTCGTCCAGACACTCTACGATATAGTCGGGAAGTTCCTCTATCATTTCATACATCTCATTGAGTTCTTCAATGGAAACATACTCGCCAATCGCAATCGGGAAGTTGTCGGTATCATGAATTGCGTATTCCTCATACTGTTCATTCAAGCCGATTTTTTCTTTCACATCTTCTTCGTCAATGGGGAACGTGAACCAAGCACCGACTAAATAACCCTCATTGTATTTACCAAGATTAGCAATATAAACCGCCATATCATCAATCATAAGCACCACCTCATTTCCTACTCTGGCAGTTCAAAGATACCGTGTTCCGTCACTAAAAATTTCCCGTGTTCCTGCAAGTGAGAAGCGTAGGCTTCAAAGTCAAAGTAGTATTCTTGACAGTCCTCGGATAAATGCTTGAATGTCGGGTCGTTCATCAGCTTTTGCCTTGCAACATCTATCATGCTTTTGCAGTCGGGATAAACCGTAATCACGTTCCTGCAAATATAAAGTGCTTCTAAATTTTCATACACCGTAAGTAGTGATACATATTCTTCCTGCATATCGCTTGAAAGCTGTCGGTACATAAACTCTAATTCGTTGAGCTGATACACGCTGGTATGTTCGTGGACTTCATCAGCATAAGGCAACACCTTTTCGATAATACGGTAATCCCCACTTTCTGCACCGACACCTAACTTTTCTTCAAACTCTGCAACATCTATCGGCAGGTCGAACCAGTATGATGTTGTTTCTTCGCCAGTTGTTCCTCTCGTTTCCACCAGCACCCTTGTTTCCTGCATTGTTCCTCACGTCCTTTCTGTTGTTTCATCACATCTTTTATGGTCTGGTACGACATACCAAACACATACTTTGAAAAACCTTCTAACTGCCTTTCTTCATAGTCGGCAGGGTTCAGTCGTTTCATTTCCTGCCACACCTTACGCTTGTAAGAGGGCAGGTCGGAAATGTATTCACAGCCGACTTTTGCCTGTATATCCTTAAAAATATCGCTCATTTCATCACTCCAATCTGAAATTTTGGTAAGAAAAAAGCAGTCAATCATAAGACTAACTGCTTTGTGTGTATGGATATGAAATTGTATTTTATTCTTCTATGTCTTTCTGATATTCCAATATATCCCCTGGTTGACAATCCAGTGCTTTGCAAATAGCATTTAGCGTAGAGAAGCGAATAGCACTTACTTTACCTGTTTTGATTTTGGATAAATTGACATTTGCAATGCCAACCTTTTCTGATAGTTCATTTAAGCTTATTTTTCTATCAGCCATCATTCTATCAAGTCTTAAAATTATTGCCATATCTTATCTCCTTTATAGTGTTTCATCTATCTCTTGTTGTAACTCACACCCATAATCAAAAATGAGAGAAATACAGTACAAGATAAGGGCAAACAAGGCACACATAAAGAATGATGAAAACACCATCTTAAATACAGAGAGTACGGAAAATACAGCAAATAATAGAACATACAGTGCTATTTTGCGTATCTGAATAGCTGTTGTGTTTGTAAAAGGAGAATGTCCTTTGCTGATACACCCAAATATTCTTTTGGCGTTATATAAGGCTAAAAAGATACAAATAAACTCTCCAAGAACGCAAATGAAAAAGAATATACATTGTCCAAAACTAAGAGTTTGACCTGCTTTAATAGCAGTTTCCCACGCTTCTAGGAATATCTCCGAGAAAAAAAGTTTGGCACAAACGAAAACCATAATTCCTGCAAATAATAATACACTCATTATACCGAAAATAATACAGCCAATGCTAAGAAGTATGGAGATAAAACGAGCAGATTTTCTCAATGGTTTTTCTTTCATAAGTAAAAGCTCCTTTCATTTCTTAACACACAGTATATCATTCTTTTTATTTTTGTCAATCATTTCTTAATGATAAACATTAAATATTTTATCATCAACATTATTATCGGTATAAAAAGCAGTCAATCCTTAGATTAACTGCTTTGGGCGTATAGATATGAAATTGTGAAAGTAGTATTTATCGAACTTCATCGTGCGGAATTTTTTTAATATCGCTAACCCCTAATAATGCAAATATTAGTGATATAACAAAAATAGATATATCTTCTGCTGAAATAGTTTGCATACAATAATCTGTAATTCTCAATCCCCAAAAAGTTGCAAATGTGTCTAAGATTAAATAGAGTGCCATTGCTGTATAAATAGATACTTTGTCTAAAGATAACAAAGCCTTTGGAAATGCACCAGCAATCAAGCCTAAAGGATAAGAAATAATTGTTGCAATAATAAAAAACAAAATAATACTTCCGATAGAACGATATTCAAACCCAAACACTTTCATTATTGCACCACTTATTAGAGCTAAAACAGATAGTACGATAATAAATAAAACTCCACATAATAAAAGTGTTATTATCTTTTCTTTATGCTTTTCAAAAAATTCTTTCAATGTTTCACACTCCATAACTTCTAAATTCTCGCTTTTTTCATATCCACATTATAACATTCTCATATCAGCACTACAATAAAATTTTATGCACCGATAATCTTGTTGAACAGCTCTAACAGTACATCTTTCACACCACCAGCATTGAATACCAAGCCGACAGCAATTAAGGCAACTACTAAGAAACCGATAAGTTTGGAAAACTCACGTTTAAACCCTAAGTAGATACCGATAACCACGATCGCCATAAGCACTAAGCTCTGTGCGTTTGATAAAAACCATTGATATAAATTTTGTCCGAAATTCATTTAATTGTCCTCGCTTTCTTTTAATTGTTTCATTTCATAGTCAGCTTCTTTGCCGACATTCAAAATACACATCAAGACTACGCCGATACCCATTCCCATAGATACCAGCAGGAAGTCTTTTAATAATACCCACATTTTTTATCACTCCTAACTTTCCACCAAATCTTTTGCAGGGGTCGTCTGCTGTTTGATTATCATTTCATGCTTTTCTGTGAGCTTTGCCTGCTGTTCGATTGTTTCCATGTAGTCTGTACCGTTTCCCTTATCAATCTTTCTCAGCATTTTCAAGGTCGGTGCTACCTGCCTTTGTACCCACCGCAATGTACGGTCTAAGGTGTAAGGCTCTGGCTTTGTCGTCAGCTTCAAGCTCTGTCTGTTATCTCCGATAAACCAAGCCCAGCGGTCATTGAGTTTCCAGTCATTTTTTCGCTTGTCGGGTTCTTCATCAACAAACCGCACATACTGGTTGATGATAGAAAATGCGGTCTGCTCTGCGTCATAATACGTCAGCAAATCTCGTACTGCATAATAGGCTCGTTCATTGCGAAGCCGTATCTCAAAACGGTTGATAATGTCAGCTTCTTCCAGAGGTGTCCCCAGCTTGACGTACTGCTCATAGTCCTTTTCATAGATACAGAAATACACATCTGATTTCAGCGAACCAAGATAAAGGGTACGTCCCATATATTCTCTGTCGTCCTCTCTGTGCTTGATAAGCTCGCCCGACTGGTAAAACTTATAGCTTCTGGACTTTCCGATATATTCCCGTTTCCTGCATTTTTCCGCAAGCTCTGGAATATCCAAAATGCCCGTATGGTCGTTGATAGCAAGGTCGATACGCTTCATCACACCACCGTCTATAAGTGCGTCCATGAGGAAGTCATACCAGCTTCTTTGCTGTGCCAGCAGGTAACTTTCAAACTGCCTGCAACCACGCCCCTTTAATTCTAAAAGGACACCTTTTTCTTCGTCAGCCGACGTATAGATAAAGATGTCCCCTAAAGAATAATGCTCCGTATAGCTGTAACGCCCGTAATCTTCATGGAGCATATAATTGATATTCAGTTTTAATATATCTTTGATGATGTGCTGTATATCCAGCGTAGGAAAACGAATTTTCACATAATCAAACAGCATGGTAAGCGGTGCTTCTGGATTGAACCTTGCCAGTTCTTTATACAGAGTTTCCAGAAGTTCCTTTGACGGCTTCATTTTTCCACTTTCTATCTTGTTGAGATATTCCCTTGTGATACCAGAAGCCACCGCCAGCCTGCCTTGTGAGATACCGTAAGCAATCCGTTTCTCCCGTAATTCTTTTATCCATTGTTCTTCATTCAGAACCATACCCCCAATCTGTAAAGTGTGAAGTTTTTTTTAACGACTTCACAACTGAATTTTGCTAGGAAATCATGCTAGAAGCCTTATGTTTCCTATGTTTTTTGTCTATTGTCTATTTGCAAACGTACCCCTCTGTTAGATACCGAGGGGTTTTACCTGCTGGCGTGGCTTACGCCACACCAGCAACGGCTAGTCCGTGCCGTCGCCTTTCGCTTCGCACGTCGCCGTCCCGTCCTGCCTTGCTTGTGCAAGAGAGCCGATGGTCTGCAAAAAATCATGTCCTTTCGGGACTAAAGGCGTATAAAATTCGCTTATCACGCTTGTTCCCACATCACAATAGCCACGCCCCTTGATACGCTTCTGAAAAAACTGTTTCTTCACATCAGAACCGAACAGCATACCGTAACCTAATTCGCTGATACGCCCAAGTCCTACACGGAAATTGAAATTATCTCTGATACCGTCCGAGAAATACTTTGCATCTGGACGCTGGCAGGCAACGATAAGGAAATAACCTGCTTGTCGTCCTAACATAACGATTTTCTTTAACTGGCTAAGTAGGCTCACACTTTCTTTTGTCCCCAGCATTTCAAAAAACGCCACATATTCATCAAAGATAAGAAAGCAGGGTGGCAGTCCCAGATAGGCGTAGTTTTCGCCCGTCTTATAGTTCGGGTGTCGCTTCATTTTCTCACTTCGCTGTACCATGCCCTCATAAAAGGCATTGACGCAATCAATCATTTCTTCTTTCGTGTGATACACATTTCCCATAACTGTCCCCAAGTCTGCTAAGTCCGCATTTTTCGGGTCTAAGATATAAAGGACAGCGTTTGTATGCAGTAAGGCTTCAATGAGTGTCAGCAGAAAATATGTTTTACCGCCACCAGTCCCACCAGCAATCAGAGCGTGAGGGAGTGCGTCATATTCCCAGACAAGATTTTTCATCAATCTAAGACAACCGTTTTCTGCCCGTACTTCATCAATGGTAATGCGGTTCGCTATCATATCATAAAGCAGGGTATATTCGATATAGCCGTCATGCAGGGTCTTGTCGGTCAGCTCACAATACAAGCCACTTTCCAACTTATCCTCCAACCGTAAAAGCTGGTCTTGATATTTTCCCAGCGTAATTTCACAGCGGATATGAAGAAGTCCTTTTTCCATTTGATAATAAATCTTTGGAAACCAGACGATTTTTTCCCTTGATCTGCTTTGCAGGTCAGTAAAAAAACCGCTGTCTTGTACGGTATCGGCTTCATACCACTTATTTTCCAGTATCATTCTTGCCAGCTTTTGACGGTGCAGTAGCTTCTTGAAACTGTCGTAACAGAAGCGGTAATACAGAAAAGCGACCAATGCACAAACACCAGTCGCTATCAGTATGGTTATGAAGTTGTAAAGGGAAAGCGTAAAGCCATTGTCTAATAAGCTGAAATGTTCCCAGTCGGTACGCATGAGCTGTTTGCTATTCAGTAGCAGGAGAACTGCCACGAACACAAACAGAAGCGTCTCTATGGAAAAATGATAGACAAGGTGCTTGTCGCTGGCTCTGATACGGTGTCCTTTGTTCCAAATCATACGCATAAATCAATCACTCCTTTCTGGGTATGAAAAAAGCAGTCAATCATAAGACTAACTGCTTTGTGTGTAGGGATATAAAATTGTAAAACTAAGATTGCATTTCAGATATGGATTTGAAACCCCTCATAGCTGAATATACCATTCCCTTGTTTTAATTTCCCTTCATTTGACAAGTTGTGAAAAGCTGTCTCTATCTTGTCAATTATAGTAACTGGAATAGATAAATGATGATGTCCTGGCAAAATTCGACTTATCTTTAAAGATTGAATTTTTCTAACAGACTTCCAAAATTCTTGTGGGTTTGTTGATGGATAAAAAGCATCAAGGCAACCGCTATATATCAAATCGCCGGAATACAGATATTTTCTATCCGCTTCATAGAAACAACAATGTCCGGGAGAATGACCGGGCGTGTGAATAACTACCAACTTTCTGTTCCCTAAGTCAATACAATCTTCATCATGTAAAATCATTTGCGGAACCCCTTGAAAAATCTGATATTTCTCTACCTTAAAATCCGAGGGGAAATCACATGGATTGCACATAATATTGTTTTTTACCACTTGCAAAGGTATAGGGAATTTGACCGATAGCCATTCTTTTTCTGCTTCATGAACTGCAATAGACCGAAAATATTTATGTCCACCGATATGATCCCAATGAACATGAGTAGTGATTACTGTAACGGGCAGTTTCGTCAATCCATCAATAACCTCTCTGATGTTGGAAACACCTAAACCTGTATCAATCAGAATGGCTCTTTTTGTCCCACACAATAGATAACAATGTGTTTCTTCCCAGTGTTTGTATTCGCTGATGACGAATGTATCTTGGTCTATTTGTTCGACGGTAAACCAACTGTCCATATACTATTCTCACTCCCTAAAAATTTTAATTTGTCGCTTTCTTCATACCCATATTATAACAGTTCCGTATATCCTCTACAACGAAAATCTATTCAGCAAGTCTATTTTTTCGGTTGTCCCTGCGGTGTATGGTTCTGTGTATTGCCTGCGTTCTGGTTGCTTTTATTCTTCAATACAATATCCTCTGCCTTTACATACCAGTCCACATCTGCACCCGTATAGGTTTTTCTTGATACCGTATCGGCTACTGGATTGACAAGCTCCACAACCGCATTGTACGGAAATTCCCTTAACGGTACTTCTGGCGGTACGGACACGGGGATAATTCCACCATGCAGACTGCACTTCAAATCATAGATACGCTTTTTAAGCTGGGTACTCGGTGTCCCGTCCTCATTCTGCAAGAACACATCTCGCACCGCTGTAAATTTTAATTCTCCAAATGTTTTCTCTTTGTCAATAACAAACCCGTTTGATAATCTCATAAATTCTTCACTCCTTTACTTTTCTTCAACTGCTACAATATCATCAGCAAGCAACACATAATCGGTATGTCCCATATCCCCGATTGCGTAACCTCTGCCATATAACTTCGGATTGACAAGTTTTACTTTCTGTTCATACTTGAAATGCTTTTCGCCAGCCTGCACGGGAATTTCTACCACAACATTTTCGCCTTTTTGTACGTCAGAATAAAGGTTATAGCTTCGTCTGGCTAAGACCCTGCGGTTATTTTTATCTCTTTCAAAGACTGGCTCACTTTCGCCTGCAAATTCAAGAGTTCCAAAAGACTGTGCCATATCTGGCACGACATATTTCATTTCCATAGTGTTTTACCTCATTTCTTTCTATTTTTGATAAGTTTTTTGATTGTGATTTCTTATTCTGGCGGTTTGGGAAGTACCAGCAATCCCCCAGATAGTAAAGGATAAAATCAATGCTTACGCACCCTTGACTATCCGTGTTCTTGCAGGTAAGTAGCAGACAATCCAGAATAAGCGGAAGTCTGCCGACACGGTATCGGCGGAGAACGTGATTTTTCTTTTCTCATACCGTTACCGCCTTATGATTTCTTCATTTTACGGCGTTTGCAGAAGAAGATACCTGCCAGTCCAGCACCAGAAGTCAAAAGAAGTGCAAGCAGTCCGTAAAGGTTTGTGCTATCGCCAGTTTTTGGACTGTCTGTTTTATGCGGTGTATCTGGTGTCTGTGGTGTTTCGGGTTTCTTTGGTTCTTCTGGGACTTTGGTTTTTTCCTTAAAGGTAATCGTCTGTCCCTTATCCTCAATATCCTTATGCTCGGTAACTTTCTTCGGCTCGTCTGGATTGCTTAAATCGTACAATTCTTCAAAAGTTACAAGCTGTTTGCCGTCAAGAGAAGTAGCGTCAAAGGTAAAGGCAACTTCCACTTTCATAGTTTCGCTGTCAGCAGTAAAAGTGTAATCACTTTTCACACGTTTTCCATTGATAAGAAGCTCTGCATTTTCTTCTTTCAACATCTGCCAGCCCACAAGTTTGTACTGTGTACCGACTTCTAAGCCCTCTAAGATTACGGTATCAATGATTGTAACGTCTTTTCCAGCTTCAAGCTCTTTGTTGCCGTCCTTATCCGTAGCAGTCGTATGAATTTTGACGATACGCTCTGTGATAAGTACCGTCTGTCCGTCGTCCTCAATGTCTTTATGTTCCGCAACTTTTACGGGTTCGTCTGGATTGCTTAAATCATACAATTCTTCAAAGGTAACAAGGTTTTTGCCACCTAAAGCAGACGCATTAAATGTATAGGAAATTTCCACTTTCATTTCTTCATCATCAGCGACAAAGGTATAATCATTTTCCACACGTTTTCCATTGATAAGAAGTTCTACATTTTCTTCTTTTAACATCTGCCAGCCTTTTAACTGATACTTTGTGCCTTTTGTAAGTCCGTCTAATTTGACAGTATCAACAATCGTAATCTCTTTTCCTGCAAGGATAGTCTTTTCGCCGTCTTTGCTGGTCGCTGTGGTATGGATAGAGATTTCTTTTTCGTATTCATCAGTCAGCGTTCCTAAATCAATCACAAGGTTATTTCTTGATACCACGATTTCAAAAGGTGGGATAAGTTCAAAACCTTTGTTACTATCAGAGCGTAATTCTTCAATGATATAGGTATCATAAGGTAACGCACCTTTGCTGTCATCTGGTTCAGAAGTTCCAAACCACACACCGTCCTCGCTGGTCTTTCCTGCGTTTGTATTGTGCTTATGAGAAGCCCATTCAGCAGAAGTGGAGAATTGCCCGTTATCATCAGTTACCACGACATGATTTTCGCCCGTCATCTTGCTTGTGATCCTAAAGGGAACATTAGCAAGACGCTTGTGTGTACCTGCACCGATTTTTACACCCTCAATATCTCCACGCTTAATCTGATTATAGATAGAATGAGCTTCGTCGGTTAAGTCCACGATTTTTCCATTTTCTGTGATTGTAAAATCAATCGGCTTTGCACCGTCAGTTAAGTAACCGTCGGGAGCTTCACTTTCAACGATACGGAATTTTCCATAAGGTAAAAGGTCAGAAGAAGTAGAAGCGACACCCTCAATATCGGTATGGATTGTTTTTACCACTTCATTTTTCTTGTATAATTTGCCCTCAACCAATACCGCATTATCATTTAAGGAAATGATGTCAAAAGCAGTATCTTTCAAGGTAGCACTTCCTTGTGGCTTTGTATCGCCCGTTTCTAAATCTCGTTTCTGAATTTTCACACCACCACGGATAACCTTGTCTGATACAGAAAACTGGTTACTTCCAGTAAGTACGGCAAGGTCGCCGTCCTCTGTAATCTGTGTTACATATAAGCCTTTTATCTGTTCGGACTTATCGCCAGCCTGCATATATGCACCGTCTAACAAGTAGCCGTTTGGAGCTTTCGTTTCCTCAACGGTTAGCGTTCCAAGTGGAAGAACCGCCTTGCCGTCCTGCATATAGAAGCTATCGCCAGATACCTTGTATGCGTCCGCTAATTTTGCGATGTAGTGAGTTGTCCCGTCGCTGTCTGTTTCAGCGATTGTCTTTGTAACCCATGTACGAGTAGCTTCGGCAGGGAGATTGTCTTTATTATAGAAGCCTGCATAATACTTCCATGTAAATTCCGCACCTGCTAAAGAAGCGTTCCCTTGCGGATTGTCTTTCTGTGTTTCCATATCAATCTTGAAAAGCTCAATCAAAGTGTCCGTTACTTTTGGCGTATCTGATACTTTCAAAATTGCTGTCTTTCCAACTTCAACCTTTAAGGAATATATGGTTTTATCTACTTTATATCCTGCTGGTGCGGATAACTCCTTGATATAAACTGTGCCAGCCTTTACCTCTACAACATCTGTATTTCCGTTTTCATCAGTCGTAAGGGTGGCAAGCTGTTTCGTACAGTCCTTATTAGCAAAGACACCATAGGTTGCACCTGCAATAGAGTAATTCCCGTTACCGTCGGTAATGCTGGTATTACTGGAAGTCTTTTGCAGTTTCGCATTTCCGACATTCAGCTTCGCCCAGAATTGTCCTAATTCCTGCCCCTCGCCAGAGTAGATATAACCGCCACATTCATAGCGTCCTTTATTTTCTTTGATAAAGGCTTTTGCACCAGAGAAAACTTCGTCCTGTGTTGCCTTTGGAATTTCATCATAAGAAGCTCGCACGTTATCACATTGCCAGCCAAAATGTACGCTCAATCTCTGCCAGACTACACATTGTTCCAACAGATAGACTTGTTTGTAGTTCAGTTCCTTGTGAGCTTCGCCATACTGTTTGACATACTCTAAGGATAACGCCACATCTGAAATCTGGTCAGCACTCATGCGTGAGCTTGCGTCAGCTCTGGTCTTGTAACCGTTCTTAAAGTTTGTGTTAATGTCGATACAATAGGCAGTTTCGCCCTCGACTTTCATATAGCCCTCATTGAATGTCGAACCGATAGAACCGTCATTCATTACTTTTTCAATGATACCGACACGCTCTGCACTTTCCGTCCAGTATTGCTTACTTTCTGCATGGACGGGTGTAGTCGGTAAAGCAGTAACGACAGTTGCAAGAGCTAAGAAGCCCGTACACAATCGTTTTAACATCTTTTTCATAAATCTAATGCTCCTTTCATTTTGGGTAATAAAATAGCCGTCCAATAAGAACGGCTGGAAATAGAAAAGGAACGTCATGTTAGGCGTTCCATAGTCTATGAGTTATTCAATTTTTTCTTATTTTAATACTGATGTGCTGTACCATATCTTTGCATATCTAGGAAAACTTGCGTATCAAGGCTCATTCGTTAGTAGTAAATAAGTAGTAAATTGATGTATTTGTTTTCTTGAAAATGCTGATAGATACTGTGTTTTAGCGGATAATCAGATTTTTATTGTGTTTTTTGAGCATAAAGCCTTGAATCATTTTATCATCTTCATACACATAAACTTCCGCCTGTGGCAGCATTTCCTTCACGAATTCATAATTACTTATCCAGTATTGTTCAGGAATAAAAAAATGTGCTTTCAGATTAGTTTTCAACCATATATCAGCGGCTCTATTTATATCTGCCTTCTGCAACTTTCTAATCATAACGATTATTCTCCATCCAACCTGATTATAACACGATTAACTCATTACGATTTACCTATCTGTACTCAACAATTTCTTCGAAAGGTTTCCTTGGTCTTTTAGCCGGAACTTCATTGGCAAAGCCAATCGCAACAATTCCTGTCAATTGGCTGTCTGTTCCGATAAAATCCATCAGCTCATTATAGGCAAAACAAGTATTGGCAATCCATAAGGTGCCCAATCCATATCCCGTTGCTGTCAGAATCATATTTTCAATCGCCGCACCTATGGACAGTGAATCACATATTTCAACAATTCGCTTTTCATTTTCAATGCTTGCAAATGGAGTATGCTGGTTGGTATTAAGCACTGCTATAAGGCATGGGGCCTCCTGCATGATTCTAACGGTATTCTCAGCATCCGGTATGGCAAATGCCCATTCCGGCATAAGTTCATGGGTCATTTTTTCTGAATTTATACCATGACGCATGACATCAACCAGTTTATCTTTTTCTTTCCCCTGATATACAATAAATTTCCAAGGCTGCCTGTTTTTAGCAGATGGTGCAAGGGAAGCACTGTATATGATCTCGTCAATTAACTTCCTTTCGATCTCATCTGGCTTATATTTTCTTATACTTCTTCTATTCTCAATTTCACGTATCATAGATTTCTCTCTCCTTTAGAACCTTGCCCTCAAGACTCATCTTCTCCTATGATTTCCAACCCATCCATCCCAACATGACATTTCAGGAAAAGCACCTCAACACCTGCTGCCTTTGCCTCGTGAAGTGCAGCGCCAAATTCGGGATGCGTTTCCGTATTCGGCCTGACTTCACTAATGCCTTCCATTTGAATCACAAATGCTATCAAACATTTATATCCTTGTCCGCACGCAGCTGCAAGTTCCCTTAAATGCTTAACTCCTCTTTCCGTCGGGGCATCTGGAAAATATCCAACTCCGTCTATCTCAAGGGTGCAGCCTTTGACTTCCATTAGATATTTTTGCTTTCCTTTTTCCATATAGAAATCCAGCCGGCTATTTCCAAAGGTATACTCTGGTTTAATAGAATCATACCCCTGTGTCATCAGCCATTCTTTTACCACTTTATTCGGTGCCTGAGAATCAATGTTAACCCATATCTTATTCTTCTTAACTGCAATCAAATCATAGCGAGTCTTTCGATTTGGATTCTTTTCTATGCAATCTTCCAAAATCACTTCCGCCCCCCGCAGCAGTAATTCACGACAACGTCCCGTATTCTTTACATGAACCGATTCTACCTCTTCCGAGCCATCAATCTTTACCCGCGCAATAAAACGATTGGGACGTTCTATGAAAATTGCTTTCACTATCTTATCATATTTCATGTGACGTTTCCTATTATATGTACTGAAACATTCATTTTACACGATTGGATTCACTGACAGCGGCCTGTGCTTTGCAGTATAATAATCACAATCAATTCGAATAACAGTGAACTACTCGGTAACTAAGTTACCAAAGCATCTGAAATCTGGTGGGATACCGCCTTTTTTCAGGGTGCGTCCATGACACCACTACCGCTTACCTTTCGGCTATACAGCTACTTTTATTATTTCTGGATTCTTTAGTCCGGTTACGGACAGTTCTTTCTGTTTTCCGGATACGGAAAGATGTTTACGCAGGATATTAAATGCTCCTACTGCATCCGCATTATATCTTACTCCATCCGTTATATACATGCCCCGCTCTTTTCTGTTTGATGCTTCTGCATATCTTTTTGATATTTCTGGTGAAAACGGGCTGCACTGGCTGGTATCGCTTTCCAGTTCTGGTTCTTTGACCTCATAGATAACGATAAGGTCACATTTTCCATCTTCCGGTGGATAGATCCGCAGTTGCTTTATGTGATCCATGTTCCTGAAAATCTTATTTTCAAGATATAGAAATTTTTCATGAATCCCGTAAGTTTCTTCCATGTAGCTTTTCAGATCCTTTGACAGAGACAGCCGTAATTGGCCGGAACCCTTCTCGTGCCGGATTCCCATCTGCATGTAAGTGATCGGTATATTGTCCTGTTTAAATCGCGGAGGATTTGGCACTTTGATCCCGCCGGTCTTTTTAAGGGCATAAAATGATTTCCAGGCTTTATCCAGCT
>NZ_QUDY01000004.1:290788-291036 GCF_003477745.1 Clostridium sp. AF35-15
AGGGCATAAAATGATTTCCAGGCTTTATCCAGCTGCTTGCAGGTCTCCTGCGCTGTCTGGGACGGAAGCTGTCTATACCACAGATCTCCTTTATGCGCTTTCTTCTGATAATACCAGTCAGGATACTTCTCCAGCCCCAATTCTTTATATCGACGGCGTTCATAGTTGCAGACATTCCAGAGCTTGGAAGCAGCGTAACACATATGCCCTATAATATTAGAATATTCCGGCCGGATATTGACCGATGT